>NZ_JBOFOC010000115.1:0-4763 GCF_051659245.1 Microbulbifer sp. | reverse complement strand
AAACCCGCTATCACACCACAGCGCAGGTCACCCCCTACCTGTTCTACGACCACGGCCAGCGCGCAGCGTATCTCGACGAGCCGGGCGAGCGCCGGGCCGGCGGCGGCCTCGGCCTGCGCTACAGCGGCGCGGCCTGGAGCCTGGATGCCGCAATGGCGTTCCAGACCACCGGAGAGACGGCAACGGAGGACGAGCAGCGGGACCCGCGGTTCTGGATCCAGGCGACTTATAGGTTCTGAACCGAATGGCACTGAGTTAAGCCCCGAGCTGCTCCCCCCTGAGGATTGCGCTGTAGGAGCCTGCTTGCAGGCGAACATTCCCGGTGCCTTGCCGCGACCTCAATTCGCCTGCAAGCAGGCTCCTACAGGGGGGGCCAATTAACTACCGGATTGATCCGAACGACGACGTAGGAACGATCCGGCCGGGAGCGGCCCTTGGCCGCTCCTACTCCAAGTTGAAGACAAGATAAAAAAACAGGCCACAACAATGAACCGAATCTACAAAGTCCTATGGAGTACAAGCCGCAACACCTGGATAGCCGCCGGCGAACTCGCCAAAGCCCAGGGTAAAAGCCGCAGCGCGGTATCCAGCGCATCATCCCCGTCCGCCCCCCGTATCGGCACGCTGCTACTGGCGGCCGGGCTGTCCGTCCCCGCGGCGCCGGCCCTGGCAGAACTGCCCGGCAGCGGCACCATCAGCGCCGGCAGCGGCAGCATCAGCAGCGACGGCACCGACATGGTGGTGACCCAGTCCAGCGAGCGCCTGTCGGTCAACTGGCTGAGCTTCTCCATCGGCAAGGACAACTCGGTCACCTTCGAACAGCCCTCCGCCTCGTCAATCGCCCTCAACCGCGTGACCGGCTCCGATGTCTCCACTATCCAGGGCGCGCTGAGCGCCAACGGCCGGGTGTTTCTGATCAACCCCAACGGCGTGTTATTCAACCCCACGGCGCAGGTCAACGTCGGCGGCCTGGTGGCCTCCACCCTGGAACTGAGCGACGAGGATTTTCTCGCCGGGCGCCACACCTTCGAGGGCGACAGCACGGCCGCGGTCATCAACGAAGGCGCCATCCGCGCCGCCCAAGGCGGGGCGGTGGCGCTCGTTGCCGCGCGCATCGTCAACGAGGGCAGCATCGAGGCCCCCGGCGGCACCGTGGCGATGGGGTCCGGCAGCCGCGTCACCCTCGACCTGGGCGGCCCGGTCAAGCTGCGCGTGGAAAAGGGCGCGCTGAATGGCCTGATCGAACAGGGCGGCGCCATTGAGGCCGGCGGCGGCCAGGTCTACCTGACCGCCAAGGCCGCCGGCGAGCTGGCTTCCAGCGTGATCAACCACACCGGCGTCACCGAGGCGCGCACCCTGGCCAGTGGCGAGAACGGCGAGATCGTTCTGCTCGGGGATATGGACAATGGCGAGGTGAATGCCGCGGGCGAACTCGCCGCCGGTTTCGTCGAAACCTCCGCCGCCGGGGTCAATATCGACCAGGATTTGAACGTTGATACGCAAGGCGGGGAATGGCTTATCGACCCGGTCAACATCGAAATCGATACCGGCAAGGCCAGCGCGATTCAAACGGCGCTGGAGTCCGGCGATGTCACGGTGACGACGGCGGACGGTGGCGACAACAGCGATTGGAGCGGCGGTACCAACGGCACGGACACGGAGGAAGGCAATATCACCGTCAACGCCGCCATCGACTGGGCTTCCCATACCCTGACCCTTCGCGCCGACAATGACATCACCATCAACGCCGAACTGACCAGCACCGGCACAACCGACGCCGACGGCCTGTTTCTGCAATACGCGCAGACCACCGGCAGCGGCACCTACACGATCAACGCACCCGTGAACCTCAAGGCGGGCAGCCTCTTTAAAACGCAGCAGGGGAGCGATGAGGCGATAACCTGGACCGTTATCGATGCGCTGGGCAGCGAGGGCAGCACCACCGGCACCGACCTGCAAGGGATGAACGGCGATCTTGGCGGCAATTACGTGCTGGGTGCGGATATCGACGCGAGCGCCACCGCAAGCTGGAACTCGGACGAGGGGTTCGACCCGGTGGGCACTTTTGACCCAGCGAACGTTGGGGGGAATGAGTTTACCGGCCGTTTCGACGGCCTCGGCCACACCATTAGCGATCTGACTATCAATCGCCCCAGCACCGATAATATCGGCCTGTTCGGCTCCACCGACGGCGCGACCCTCCGCAATGTCGGGCTCGTTGGCGGCAGTGTGACGGGGGACGACAGAGTCGGTGGGCTGGTGGGGCACAACAACTCTTCCACCATCAGCAACGCCTACGCCACCGGTAGCGTGGAGGGCTCGTTCGGGGTCGGCGGGCTGGTGGGGGAGAACACCAACAGCTCCACCATCAGCAACGCCTACGCCACCGGCAGCGTGTCGGGAGATTTCAATGTCGGCGGGCTGGTGGGGACCAACAATACGGACTCCACCATCAGCAACGCCTACGCCACCGGCAGCGTATCGGGGGGCGGACAGGTCGGCGGGCTGGCGGGGGAGAACTCTAACTCCATGATCAGCAACGCCTACGCCACGGGCAGTGTGGCAGCGAGATTGGGCAATGTCGGCGGACTGGTGGGGCACAACGTCAACTCCACGGTAACGAATTCCTACTGGAATACGGAGACCAGCGGCCAGGGGTCGAGCCCGGGCGGAACCGGCCTGACCACGGCGGAGATGCAAAATCCCTTCACTTTCATCGATGCCGGTTGGGATTTCGAGACTGTCTGGGGCAAGTCCAGTAACAGCGATACGCCTGAAAACAGCGGCTATATGATGCTGCGCGGGGTCGGTGTCAGCAGCGACGCGCTGTATGACGATTACGTCAGGCTCTCCGACACCAATACCGGCAAGACCTATGGCGACGCCAACCCGGAGTTCCTCGACTTTCCGCTGGACGGCGTAGGAAAGGACAATGTCTCGCTCGACTGGGGCAGCGCCATCACGAATACGACCGATGTCGGCACCTACGCCTATTCCGGCGCTGGTGTCCTCGACGTCACCACCACTTCCGCAAACGGTGTTTACGTGGATTACGGTGCGGGCGGGCTGACCATCGACAAGGCGGCCTTGACCGTCACCGCCAACGACGTTGACAAAACCTATGACGGCCAGGCCTTCACCGGCGGCAACGGTGTCACCTACGACGGGTTCGTGGCGGATGAAGATGAGAACGTGCTCGGCGGCAGCCTCAGCTTTGGCGGCACAGCGCAAAACGCCGTGAATGCCGGCGGCTACACCCTCACCGCCGACGGCCTGTTGTCGGACAACTACGTCATCGATTATGCCGAGGGCACTCTGACCGTGAGCAAGGCCGATCTCACCATCACCGCCAACGACGTTGACAAAACCTATGACGGCCAGACCTTCACTGGCGGCAACGGTGTTACCTACGCCGGGTTCGTGGCGGGCGAAGACGAGAGTGTGCTCAACGGCAGCCTCAGCTTTGGCGGCGACGCGCAAAACGCCGTGAATGCCGGCAGCTACAGCCTCACCGCCGACGGCCTGGCGGCGGACAACTACGACATCAGCTATGCCGGCGGAACCCTGACGGTCGACCAGGCGACCATCGCCAACATCACCGGTATCACCGCTGAGGACAAGACCTACGACGGCACTACCGCCGCGACACTCGATGCGTCGGGCGCGGGCTTCACCGGCATCGTCTCCGGCGACACCCTCACCGTCGCCACGGCCAGCGGCGCCTTCGCCGACAAGAATGCCGGCAGCGACAAGACGGTCACGATCAGCGGCCTGACCCTGGGCGGCGGCGATGCGGGCAACTACACCCTCGCCGACGATACCGCCACCACCAGCGCCGATATCGACCAGGCGAGCATCGCCAACATCACCGGTATCACCGCCGAGGACAAAACCTACGACGGCACCACCGACGCGACACTCGATGCGTCCGGCGCGGGCTTCACCGGCATGGTTGCCGGCGACACCCTCACCGTCGCCACAGCCAGCGGCGCCTTCGCCGACAAGAACGCCGGCAGCGACAAGACGGTCGCGATCAGCGGCCTGACCCTGGGGGGCGACGACGCGGGCAACTACACGCTCGACAGCGACACCGCCACCACTACCGCTGATATCGACAAGGCGAGCATCGCCGCCATCACTGGCATCACCGCTGAGGACAAGACCTACGACGGCACCACCGACGCCACACTCGATGCGTCGGGCGCGGGCTTCACCGGCATGGTTGCCGGCGACACCCTCACGGTCGCCACAGCCAGCGGCGCTTTCGCCGACAAGAATGCCGGCAGCGATAAAATGGTGAATATCACCGGCCTGACCCTGGGCGGCGGCGACGCGGGCAACTACACCCTCGACAGCGACATCGCCACCACTACCGCCGATATCGATAAGGCGAGCATCGCCGCCATCACCGGCATCGCCGCTGAGGACAAGACCTACGACGGCACCACCGACGCGACACTCGATGCGTCGGGCGCGGGCTTCACCGGCATGGTTGCCGGTGACACCCTCACGGTCGCCACAGCCAGCGGCGCCTTCGCCGACAAGAACGCCGGCAGCGACAAGACGGTGGATATCACCGATCTGACTCTGGGCGGCGGCGACGCGGGCAACTACACCCTCGACAGCAATACCGCCACCACCAGTGCCGATATCGATAAGGCGAGCATCGCCGCCATCACCGGCATCGCCGCTGAGGACAAGACCTACGACGGCACCACCGACGCGACACTCGATGCGTCGGGCGCGGGCTTCACCGGCATGGT
>NZ_JBOFOC010000114.1:0-33413 GCF_051659245.1 Microbulbifer sp. | reverse complement strand
AGCGATGCACGCCGATCGGTCCTGTCAGAACATTGTCAACCAATCTGCCATTGCCAGGCTAACCGGTGGGCTCCCATCCATCAGTACCAATACAGGAGCCTACTGCAAAGCGCGTCAGCGGCTGCCGGTGGAAATGATTTCGGAGCTGGTTTGTGTGCGCGCGGGGGTCATGTGCGCGCGGGGGTCAGGCCTTACATTTCACACAGAGAATTGTGCTTTGCTAGCGTACCAGTTGCAAAATGCAAGGCCTGACCCCGAATGCGTACTCAAGGCCTGACCCCGAATGCGTACTCAAAATGCAAGGCCTGACCCCGAATGCGTACTGACTTAAGCGTTGTTTCAGCCGTAGGATGGGCAAAGGAGCGTAGCGACGTGCCCATCTTCCGGGGCCTTGATGGGCACGCTACGCTTTGCCCATCCTACAAATATGCCGATTTTCGGCTTAAGGTAGCGGTATTAAGGTCAGACACGAATGCCGCTAAGTTAAGCAATAAGCTTGATGCGAAGGGCCTGATGCCGGGGGTTCTTTGCGGGACTGTCTGCGAGAGGGACCTCGCAGACAAGCCTACAGGGACGTATTTACGGCGTGTCCCGCAAAGAACCCCCGGTAGCAGGCCCGCCCCAGGCCTTAACTTAGTGCCATTCAGGCCTGACCCAGAAGACGAAGATGAGACCTTATGGAAAAAATTGCTGCTATAGAAAATGTTGAGTTATATCCACTTGGAGAGATCAGAATGGGATGTGACGCCTATGGTCTTTCGATCAAAACAAGCCACGGGGATTTTGATATTTTTAAAAGCACACCAATACTAGTTGGTCATACAGACTACAAAAAGTGCATTGAGCAATCCACATGTCAAAACTTCGTACTCATAAGAGGAAGTTTTGCGACTTACATTTTAGACATAGAAAATCAGTCCGTAAGTACATATAAAGTTACTATCCGAGGATTGGATAATGAGTGGAGCGAAGAACAGGCAATATATGGAAAATCTAAAATCCACATCAATGGATTTTCCCGTTCCTATTACCTTCAATACCCGTTCGTAAAGAAGAAATTATTCCACCAAACCTTTGAAAAATACGAAGAGCTACGTAGAAAACAGATTGAAGAAGCAGTCAACGCCTTGGAACAGAATCATCAATAAGCGGCCACGGGGCAGGCCTTACAATTTACATGCCAATCAGAAATCAATAGGTTGAATTTTGAGAAGACATCAATTACAAAATACAAGGCCCGCCTCTGATGACCACCACAGAGAAATACAAATTTTTGAATTCAGAGCACAAAGCTCAAACCATGACAACCTCTCAGGAACCCGGTGACAAGCATGTCCATTCTTAGCCAAGACAAACGGATGATCAACGTCGACTGCCCACTCGGCAAGGACGCACTGATTGCCACAATGATAGACGGCGAAGAGCATATCTCGAAGCCGTTCAACTACACGCTCAAACTGCTCTCCGACAATCACACCGTCACCCAGGACGATGTCGTCGGCAAGGTGATGACGGCGGCCATCCACCATGCCAAGACACCGCGTTATATCAGCGGTTATGTGACCCACTTCTCCATGCACGACGTCAACGCCGAGGGCATGCGCAGCTATACGGCGATACTGAGCCCGGGCCTGTGGTTTACCAAGCTCGGCGGTAAAAACCGCGTTTTCGAGAAGAAGTCGGCCAAGCAGATCCTGGAGGAAGTGCTGGGCGAGTACAGCAAGGTCATCAAGCTTTCCACAAAGCTCAACGCGGAGTACATCACCCGCGAGTACTGCGTGCAGTTCGATGAGAGCGATTTCGATTTCATCAGCCGCCTGATGTCTGAAGAAGGGATTGTCTACTACTTCAAACACAGCGATGGGCAGCACGAGCTGGTACTCTGCGACGACCCACAGGATTTCTACGACTGCGAATCGGAAAAGGTGGAGTACGACGGCGGCGGAAGTCATCCAACCAAGCACACCATCAGCAGCTGGGACCGGGTCTTCAACTATCACGGCGGCGGTTTTGAGTTCAAGGACTACAATGAATTCACCGCGACCAAGGACAACAAGCAGCAAGTCAAGACCACCAGCAAGCTTAACGATATTTCCAGCTATATGCGCAGCCTCTACGGGCTGAACCACTTCGAGCAAGACGGTGAGCACAAGCGCAAATTCAAGGACAGCTACCACAAGGCGCTGGCGGAAAGGGCCATGGAATCCCAGGAGGCGCAGTTCGACATGGCCCACGGGAGCAGCGATTGCCCCGCCTTCAGCGCCGGCGGCCGCTTTGACTTTGACCACACGCTGAGCACGGAGAAAGGCAAGTACCTGCTCACATCCGTAAAATTACTCGCGGCAGACAGCAACAGCGGCCAAACGCACTTCAGGAGTACGTTCAGCTGCGTGCCCGCTTCGGTAATGCCCCGGCCGGACCCGCTCGCGCGCTCCAACAGGATTCACTCGCCGCAGGTGGCCCAGGTACTGGAAGTAAAAGCCACAGCTTCCGACAGCTCCCAGGACCCCTATACCCAAATCAAGGTGAAGTTTCCCTGGAACTCCGCGCAGAACAGCTGCTGGATACGGGTAATGCAATCCTTCGCCGGCAAAAACTGGGGCGCCAACTTCGTACCCCGTATCGGGCAGGAAGTGGTGGTGACTTACATCAACGGAGATCCGGACCGCCCGCTGGTCACCGGTGCCGTCTACAACGGCGACAACCCCGGCCCCAACTACACCGCCACCCAAAGCGGCTGGAAAACCGAGTACGAGGGCAGCGCGTTCAATGAATTGCGCTTCGACGACAAGGGCGGCAAGGAAGAGATCTACATGGAGGCCGGCAGGGACCACAACTTCGTGATCCACCACGACCAGACCGGCAAGATCGAAAATGAGCAGACCCTGGAGATCAAGCAGGACCGCAGCGTAACGGTCACCGACGGCAGTGAGAAAGTCACCATTGCCAAAGGGGACCAGATTGTCAAGATCGATAAGGGCAACCAGAAAACCACCCTGGGGTCGGGAAATCATACGCTCAAGGTCAGCCAGGGGACGCAGACCACCGATGTCATGGGAGCGGTCAAGATTACTTCCAAGACATCCATCGAGCTCAAGGTGGGAGGCAGTAGCATCAAGCTGACACCCGCCGGGATTACCATCAAGGGCACTATGCTGTCATTCAAAGGCGACGCCACAGCCGAAGTCAAGGGCGGCGGCATGCTTACCTTGAAAGGCGGCGTGACCATGATCAATTGATGGAGTAAGCGATGACAGATCTGATAAAAGTTCAGGCCCTGACCGCCGCCGAGTTATTGGAAAATTTCGACGTGAGCGAAGAGGCAGAAGAACACCTGGTACCGGATACCGCACCAGAGGTAAGCATCAATCATCTGATGGAAGCCGGCCTCTACCCGGATGCGATCAAGCTTCTCGCACACGGGTTGCCCAAGCGTGAAGCCGTGTGGTGGGCGTGCCTGGCAGCCCGCGACATCCAGAACCCGCAAACCGATGAGGACAATATAAACGCCCTTATCGCCGCTGAAAGCTGGACCAAAAAGCCCAGTGAAGAGGGCCGTTTGCGCTGCAAGATGCTCGGGGAAAAAACCAAACACCAGACACCCGCCAGTTGGGCGGCGACGGCTGCAAGCTGGTGCCACGGCAGCCTGGCTGCAGAGGGAGAACCTGCTATTGAGCCGCCCCAGCACCTGTATGCCCATGCGGTGGCCGGCAGTATAACGCTTGCAGCAGTGCTCTATGACCCTGTGGACCCCAGCGAGCGTTTTATTCGCTACATGAAGCAGGGGCTGGATCTGGCAAGAGGCGGCAACGGACGAATCGAGGAGTAGAACGATGGGAAAACCAGCATCCCGTATCACGGATATGCACGTCTGCCCAATGGTGACCGGCACGGTCCCGCACGTCGGTGGACCGATACTGAGCCCCGGCGGACCCACCGTCATTATCGGCAAGATGCCATCAGCGACTGTGGGCAGCACCTGCACCTGCGTCGGCCCTCCCGACACCGTGGCCATGGGCAGCACCACAGTGATGATCCAGGGTAAGCCGGCGGCGCGGATGGGAGATACGACAGCGCACGGAGGAAAGATCGTGGTGGGATGCCCGACAGTCCTGATTGGGGGTTAGTCAAAAGATCGATTCCCGCAACCGGCTGTAAAACGAATTGAAAAGAGCGGCCCCTCTGAGGGCCGCTCTGGCCAATTAGCCAACCTGGTAACTAAAATCACCTTCTTCAGTCGCACTCACATGAATGGCCGCAATCTCCTCTCCCTTGGCCATTTTATCCAGGCATTCACTAGCCAGTGACGGCAACAACGTCCGATTCAGAATCACCTCAATATTTCGCGCCCCGGTATCGGACTCCTGGCACCGGGCGACTATATTGATCAGCACATCTTCGTCATAGCTGAAGCTGGCTCCGTAGTGCTCCTTGACCCGCTTCTCGATACGCCGCATATTGATCTTGCAGATTTCCACCAGGTCGGCGTCATCCAGCGGATAGTAGGCGATCACGTTGGCACGACCGAGGAAGGCGGGTTTGAATTTCTGCAGCAAGTGCGGGCGGATATTGTCCAGCAATACTTCCGGTTCCGGCTTTTCCTCCACTTGGTTGAAGATTGCGCGGATGGCGTCCTCACCGGCGTTGGAGGTCATGATGATAACCGTGTTCTTGAAGTCGATATCGCGCCCTTCTCCGTCTTTTATCGTGCCCTTGTCGAACAGGTTGTAGAAGATATCCTGAACGCCCGGGTGCGCCTTTTCTATTTCATCCAGCAAAATCACCGAGTAGGGCTTGCGGCGGGCCGCCTCGGTCAATACACCGCCCTCTCCGTAGCCGACATAGCCCGGAGGCGAACCCAGCAACATGGAAACCTTATGCTCCTCCTTGAATTCGGCCATACTAATAGTGGTTATATTCTGTTCCCCACCAAACAGCTCATCTGCCAGGGCCAGGGCTGTTTCGGTTTTGCCGACGCCGCTGGTTCCGCAGAACATAAACACGCCCACCGGTTTGCGTGGGTCTGTCAGGCCGGCGCGTGACGTGCGGATCGCCTGCGCAACGGCCTCAAGGACATGGGGTTGTCCGATAACACGCCGTTCGAGGCGCTCAGCCAGAGTTTGTACCGCGATTATTTCATCACTGACCATTTTGCCAACCGGGATGCCGGTCCAGTTGGCGACCACTTCGGCAATGGCCTGTTCATCCACAGCGGGCTGCATCAACGGAGTATCGCCCTGTACCTCCTGGAGCTGCGCATAAAGCGATTGCAACTGCTGCTTGAGATCGGCCATGGTGGCGGCGTCCAGGGTGTGCTCTTCGCCCTGCTGCCGCTGGGCCTGCTGTTGTTGAAAAAGGTCATCGATTTGATCCCGCAGTTTGTGGATCTGTACGATCAGCTCCTGTTCCTGATTATGCTGGGCCTGCAACGCGTTCAGGCGCTCTTCGGCCTCCGCCTGCTGTTCGGACAATGTTTGCAGCTGCTCTTCATGTTCACCACTGGCGGCATTTTCGCGCTGCAGTTTCTGGATGGTGGTTTTAGCGCGCTCTATTATCCGCCTGGCGTCTTCAATCGCTCCGGGGGTTGCCGACTGGCCAAGGGCGACACGGGCGCAGGCGGTGTCCAGCAGACTGACGGATTTATCCGGCAATTGGCGCCCCGGAATATACCGATGGGATAACTTCACAGAGGCAACAATGGCCTCGTCGAGGATACGCACGCGGTGATGCTCCTCCAGTGAAGAGGCTATACCGCGCATCATGTCGATGCCTTTCTCTTCACTGGGTTCCTCTACCTTCACAACCTGGAATCGCCGGGTGAGCGCCGGATCGCGCTCGAAATACTTTTTGTACTCCGCCCAGGTGGTTGCGGCAATCGTGCGCAGTTCGCCGCGGGCCAGTGCAGGCTTCAACAGGTTGGCGGCATCCCCCTGTCCCTCTTTACCCCCGGCTCCGATCATGGTGTGCGCCTCATCGATAAACAGGATGATCGGCGTTGCCGAGGCCCGCACTTCCTCAATAACGGACTTGAGGCGGTTTTCGAACTCCCCTTTTACACTGGCGCCGGCCTGGAGCAGACCGAGGTCCAGGGTGCGCACGGCGACGCCTTTCAGCGGGTCCGGCACGTCGCCGGTGGCGATGCGCAGTGCAAACCCCTCAACCACGGCGGTTTTACCAACACCGGCCTCGCCGGTAAGGATCGGGTTGTTTTGCCGGCGACGGGTCAGGATATCGATACACTGTCGTATTTCCTCATCCCGCCCCAGAACCGGGTCTATCTCCCCTTTCTGGGCGCGTTCGGTGAGGTTGATGGTGTATTTATCCAGCGACGGCGCCTTACTCGCAGCGGCTGCCACCGCGGCAGCCCCTTCGTCCCCGTCGCCGCCACCAGTTATGTGGCTGGATTCGCCACTGCGGCCAAACATTGCCCGGGCGGTTTCGCGGATGGATTCCGGTGCTATGGATTTCAGCTCGGGGCAGGATTCCAGAAGCTGCCGGCGCGAGGTTTCTTCCAACAGCAATGCAGCCAGCAGGTGGCCGGAACTTATGGAGCGGTGTCCATAGTCGATGGATGCGAGCATCCACGCATTTTTTGCGCCTTCGACTATCGTCGGCGAAAGCGCTGCCGGCCGGCTGCTCCCCGATTTAAACTTCGCAATGGTTGTCGCCAGCTGCTTGGCGAGATTCGATGGATTGACATCGTGTTTTTCCAGCAGGTGGTACAGGTCGGTGTCGGACTGATCCAGCAGCTTCAACAGCCAGTGTTCCAGTTCCACATTGTACTGGCTCTGGGCCAGACAGAGCCCCGCTGCCCCTTCGAGGGAATCGCGCATATGGGGGGTCATGGTATCCACGAGGCGCTTCAGGTCGATATTGATCATTATTCAAAGTTCCTTTTGGGGATTATCAGGCTGCGGGCAGTGCTTCATCGGGAGAAACCCGGTCCGCACTCAGGGCGATCTCCACCCGCTGGTCAGATTGGTGTTCACTGGACATGTGGGTATTCCAGCCCAATAGCGGCTGGGCGTCGGGCTCATCAATCAACTGGACCGGCACTACCTGTCCGGTAAACAGGGTTACAGAGATTTCGAAATCCATTTCCACGCCGGCGCTGAACTGAATAAAAGACTTGAGCGCTTCCAGCTTGTCACTGCCGGGGGCTATGGTCATGAACTGGTCGTACGCCATTGGTTCAACCACTACGCGAAACTTATTCTGTGCCTGGAAGCACATGGTGCCCAGTACAGTGTTGACCCCCAGGCAATTATTCACTCCCTGGGGATATTCCGGCCCGGGCATGCGACAGAGCACATCTTCCGGCAATTCGTCCCACTGTCCCCGGAATTGCTCGATGCTGACATTGAGGCCGAAGTGATGGCGGATCATACTGGCCAGCGCGGCCGCAGAACACTGTTGCCGGCCTAAGTGTCCCGCCATGCCAAACAAGGCTTCGTCCGGCAGCGGCATTCGGTAACGCATTTCACTGGTACCGAGCCCGGAGAGCGATGCCAGTGCGTGGCTGAACAGATCCAGCTCTCGCTCTTTGCGAAGGTGCTGCCGCTCGTAATTGACCGGCAGCTGGTATTTGTGCCAGGCCTGGTAGAACAGTGAGACGTGGCGATGGTTAAACATATCCAGGAAGTCGCGCAATGCGGTGCTCTTCTCCCGCAACTCCCGGAGAACCAATTCGGTCAGGTAGTAGGGCATTACGCCCTGGCTGCCGATCAGGCCGGTGAACCCGACATCCATCTTCCACTGCCTGAGCTCGCCGTCGGCGTGCCCGGTATCGCGGCTTTGATGCTGCTCCAGGCGGAGAATATCGGAGCCGACAAATGACAGGCTCGACTGCGCGCTAAAACGCACTACCTCGCGCGATGGAGGGGAGGAGCCGGCAATCGGTTCCCCGGCGCAACCGTCTCCCCCCAGCGCCGCCGCATGCTCAAGGAGCCTGACCGCCTGAAAGAAGTCGAAGCAATAGGGCTCGCGGCGCAGGCGCTCTATTACAGTAAAGCTTTGTCGCCGGCGCGAGGTGGCCATCGCTTCAGTTCTCCATCTCTGCCACTCAGTGTGGCAATCAGTCGGGTAAAGGAATTCAGTGAGCAGTAGAGGCCGAGAAAGCGCTCTATAATGCTGGCAAATAACAGCGGGCTGGTGCCGGACAGCATCATGGAATCCAGCTCGATCTCCACCTCCGTTCCCCGGCACAGTACAACGCTCTGATCTATCTGTATCGGCGCGGTGATCGGCCTCGTATTGACCTTCAACAGCGATTCGATCAGGTTTCTGGTGCTGGCTGAATCGCGGAAATCATAGAGCCTTAAAATCTCCTTCAGCGCGTCGCAGCCCCCCGGACCCGAAAGGGACAGGTGATTGAGGTTGAGATGTGAAATCAACCGCCAGTAGCCCCGCTCGCGGTGCGGTGGCCTCAAGGTCGCCGTTGGAGATATCACGCTGCTGATTCTGCTTGCCGGAGCATCGCCGTCGACCACTTCCAGGTAAGGCTGTGAATTGCCACTGGGCAGCTTTTTCGGCAGGTTGCGGTTGCAACAGGTCAGCTTCAGATCGAGCGTCTGGTCACTGATACGATGTGGATTGAAATCCAGGTCCACCAGGCAGATATCCAATTCCGTTGCCTGTTCATTGCGGTGCTCGCCCTCTACCACGTCGCGGCGGCGAACATACCAGAATGCCGACTGCCTGGCGTGGTGGCGGCTGTGCTGAATGCCATAGAAAGGCCGATACGGGGTTGTTTTGCCGCTGCCATCCGTTGCACCAACTGCGTCGATCGAATAGACCTCCAGGCCGTCACTTCGACGCGCATCGGGCACCACATGATAGCTGTATTCGGTATGGCTGAGCGGTATCGGGTCCGCCGTCTGTGGAAACAGATTGACAACCGGCGTACAGCCCAGCGCAAACATGCTGGCAGCAATCTGCTTTTCCAGTTCGTCGTGGTTTTCCGACAGGTAGAAATACAGATTGAGTGTATCGCCATAACCGTCCTTAATGGCTCCCTGCAGATCGCAGATATCGATAAAGAGAAACTTTTCCGGGAAGGCGAAGTACTCTGTAAGCAGGCGATAGCCGACAAATGCGGTGTCCGGGTATGGCAGGAGGCCCTGGTCCGGCTCCAGCCCGACCTGTTGTATGGCATCCGGCCCCATAAAAGTGGGTTTTGGATCGGTTTCACCGCTGGCCACCACCAGCTTTACGCAACGGCTGAGCAGCAGATCATACAGCGCGTAGACGTGGCTGGGCTGCCCCCGGAGGAAGAAACGCAATTTCCCGGGCTGTATTTCCGAGAAGCTCAGATCCTGGCTGAGCGTTTTCAGAGACAGTTTGAGTATCGCATTGGCCCCCTGGATATCATTGCACCCGGGCGCGATAAAGGGGCGCGGCATCAGGCTGGCGCTGACCACCTGGAAAGGGCAGATGTCGACCGGGTAACGGCTGGTAAAGCGACAGGTCTGCCCGTTAAAGCTGTCAGTTTCCAGCAGGGTATCGGCATCGACACGGGTAATCGCATCCAGGTCCGGTTCCGGCTCGAACTGCACGATGGCACAGGACGGAATCGGCCTCAGGTAATGGGGATATAAGGTCTCCAGCATTGCATCGGTAAGCTCTGGAAAATCGTCGCTCAGCTTCTGCTGGACACGCGCGTTCATATAGGCAAAGCCCGATAGCAGGCGGCCTACCAGGGGATCGTCCACGGTATCGGTATCCAGCTGCAGCCTGGAAGCTGCGGCCGGATGTATTTTGGTGAACTCGGAAGCCGTCTGCTGGATAAACGCCAGTTCCCGCTCGTAGAGATCAATCAGCTTTTCACTCATTACATAATCTCCGATACATCGACCAGCTGAGTTACCGGATTCAAAGCGGAATCGAACACTATGACCTCCGACGCGGGGTTGACATGCAGAACCGCCTCGACACGAAAGCGTATGCTGGGGTCCTCGACATCCACCTTGTCCTGGCTCGTCACTTTTACCGAGCGGATTCTGGGCTCGAAGTCCAGTATCGTTCTCTCGATTTCCCGGCAGAACCGCTTTCGGCTGTCCATCGAGGAAAGATTGATTGTCGACAGGTCCGGCAGGCCGAAATTGATATTGGAACTACTGAGATGGGTATGAGTTTCCGGAGCCGATAAACAGCGATAGCGTGTGTTGAACAGGTACTCCAGATCCCGTCGGACGCCCTCCCGAAGCTGCTTCAGTACCTGGTGCGGCTGGTGCAGATCCATGTTGCGGGACGATTCCAACAGCCTGTCGAGTACCGGGGCCAGAAGACGTTTATCTTTTCGCATAAAAGTGGGCCCTAATTATCGTATCGTGCCTACGCCGATCTGAGCCAGAGCGGTGGTAAGTTTCAACTCGGAAACCAAGTGGTCAACGGTGTAGTGACTTTTCAGGTGGATCACACTCTGATAACTGCCAGCTTTTCCCGGCTCGTCCACCACCCGCACGCGGGCCTCCCTGAGAGGGTAGCGGGCCAACATCTCCCAGGACAGGTCATCGCGCCCGGTGGTGTAGCGATCCAGCCACTTCTGCAACTGGCGCTCACAGTCCTGGGCGTTCATATAGGCGCCCACTTTGTCCCTGATCATCACCTTGATGTAGTGGGCAAATCTCGATGCACAGAGAATCTGCTGCAACATGGCGCTGATGCGGGCATTGGCGGTGGCCGCCTTGGTGGTGTACTGCTTTGGCCGTTGTAACGACGGAACACTGTTGAATGCGCTGTACGCAGTATCGTAACAGTGACACAGACAGGAGAATCCCAGTTCACTCAAATCCCGCTCCACAAAATCCGTCACGAGGATAGAGGTGGACATGCGCACCATATTCGAAGTTGTATCCGGCTTGTACGAGACCACGGGCAGTTGGGATACCAGGCCGCCACCCAGGTGATCCCTGGCAACACCCCGGATATGCGAAAACCAGCCCACGTCATTGAACTCCCGAATCAACACCGCACCCATTGCGAAACAGGCATTGCCCCAGAGATATTTCCGGCTGTGGGATGCAGAGACCCGCTCCGCGAACCGCAGGCCGCCGTAACGGGAGAACTGGGTATTGTAGGGCTGGCGCAGAAGCACCTGCGGTAAGGTAACCGCCAGGAACCGGCTGTCCTCGAGATCCCTCAAACCGTTCCAGCGGATATACTCCTTTTGCCGGAACACCTCTGAAAAATCGATCGGCTTAGCGAGATCATCGTAGTGGTCCACACCGAACAGCTGCGGAGTTGCCGCACAGACAAAGGGTGCAAAAGCCGCTGCCGACGTATGGGCAATACCCTGCAAAGTAAAGACGTCGTCGTAGGGGTGATCGGCGAAAGGGCGGTGGGATACGTAATAATCGCCGAGAAGAAGGCCAAAGGGCTCCCCGCCCGGGGTTCCGAATTCCTCATTGTAAATGAGGTGAAAAAGGCCCGACTGATCAAAGTCCGGGGCCCGTTCCATATCCTTGCTGAGATCCCTCCAGCTCACATCCAGCAACTTGATCTTGATGTTGTCGGAATGCGGGGTGTTGTGGACCAGCATTGACAGGCCGCGCCAGCTGGCTTCAAGCCTCTGGAAGCGCGGATGATGCAGGATGCTGTTGATCTGGTCGCAGATCAGCTCGTCCAGTTCCGCCACCAGGCGGCTCAACCATTGGCGGACGGTAAACTGCTCCGGCTGCGGGCATGGGTATATTTCCGACAGCCAGTATTCAAAGGCGAACAGGTCATCCGGTTCCCGCAAAAATTTCTGCAAATCCGCTCCCTGACCAGTAAGCAACTGCGAAGGCAGCTCTATTCCGCAATCGCCGGAATTGTGGTCGCTAGATGGAGCGGGCAAGGCAGGACTCCCACGGATAATCTGTCAGTCGGAAAAGAGCGGCCCGCCCGGGCGGGCCGCGGATTATTATCCCGCTGTGGGGATATTGGCCACCATACGCATGGAGGTGGTCAACTCCTCCATCTGCAGCCAGGGCTTAAGGTAGGCAACGGCACTGTAGCAGCCGGGCTGGCCCGGAATTTCCTTCACTTCCACTCTCGCTTCGGCCAGGGGGTACTTGGCTTTCATCTCCGCACTGGCATCCGGGTTGGAGTTGGTGTACTGGGTGATCCACTTGTTCAGCCAGCGCTCGCAGTCGCTCGCTTCCATGAAGGAGCCTACTTTATCGCGCGCCATAACCTTCAGGTAATGGGCGATCCGCGCCGTGGCCATCAGGTATGGCAGGCGGGCGGAGATGGCGGCGTTCGAGGTTGCATCCGGATCGTCATAGGCCTTCGGCTTCTGGGTGCTCTGCGAACCGAAGAAAACCGAGTAATCGGTATTCTTGTAATGGCACAGAGGCAGGAAACCCTGGCTGCTGAGCTCCGCTTCGCGGCGGTCTGTAATACCAACTTCCGTCGGGCACTTCTGGTCCAGATCGCCGTCGTCGCTCTTGAAGATATGGGTCGGCAGCCCCTCTACCTTACCGCCACCCTCTGCACCGCGAATGGCTGTACACCAGGAATTCTCCGCAAATGCCTTGGTCATGGTGGTACCCATCACATAGGCGGCGTTCATCCAGCAGTACTGATCGTGCTCGGCGGGGCGGGACATACCGGACTCATCCACCTCGAACTCTTCAAAATTGAAGGATTCAATCGGTTTGGTGTTGGCTCCGTAGGGCGTGCGCGCGAGGGTCCTGGGCATCACCAGGGTAACGAAGCGGGAGTCTTCGCTGTCCCGGAAACTGCGCCACTTGATGTATTCGCCGGACTCGAAAATGCCACCCAGGTCCCGGGGCTTGGACAGCTCGGTGAAATCGCTGAAACCGAACATTCCGGCTCCGGCGGCGGAGATAAAGGGACAGAAACCGGCGGCGGCCACGTTGGACATCTTGCTCAGCAGTTCGACATCCTCCGGGTGGCTGGTGAACTCGAAGTCGCCGATCATGCAGCCAAAAGGTTCGCCGCCCGCGGTACCAAACTCTTCTTCATAGACTTTCTTGAAGGTCTGGCTCTGGTCGAACTCAACAGCCTTGTCCAGGTCGCGGAACAGTTCCCGCTTGGTGATATTCAACATGCGGATCTTCAGGGTCGCGCCGGTTTCGCTGTTCATCACCAGGTGATTGAGACCGCGCCACGAGCCCTCCAGCTTCTGGAATTTCTCGTCGTGCAGAATGGCCGAAAGCTGCTTGGACATGGCCTCATCGATTGCCTGGACAGCCTTTGAGATCGTCTGGGTCAGGTTTCGATCCCAGGTTACCGTCCCCTTCAGAACCTGCTCCGTCAGGTTGGAGATTAGATCCTTTGCTTCGTCCGGCGAAGTCTGCTTGGTCGCAGAAATGGCCTGGTCGAGCAGGCTGACCGACTGCTCTTCGGCTTCATTTTCTACTGCATTTTCTGCTTCGGTGCTCATTCTGATTCTTCTCCTTTGTTTTCACCAAGGCCCAGCTGTTCAGAGATAGCGCCAACGTTTTCGGTGCTTTTCAGAATGTCTTCCAGAACTTTCTCGAGATCTTCCGACCGGTCCGCCTTGCTCAGCAGGTCGCGCAGTTTGCTGCGAGCCTCGAGCAGCTGCTTCAGCGGCTCTACCTGATCGACAACACTCTCCGGAGAGAAGTCATCCATATGTTTGAAATCCAGGTCCACAGCCATCTTGCTTCCGTCTCCGGAGAGGGTGTTCTCCACCTGGAGATTCAGTTTTGGATTGACCTTGGTCATCACGTCGTTGAAGTTATCGCGGTCGATCTGGACAAATTTTCTCTCTTTCAGGGCCTTCCGGTTCTCGGCGTTGTCACCGGAATAATCGCCCATCACACCGGTTACAAACGGCAGTTCCTTCTTGACTTCGGCGCCGTTGGTTTCGACATCATAGGTAATATGGACGCGCGGCTTGCGCACACGCTTCAGCTTGCTGTGAATGCTCTCGGACATCTCTGATCTCCTTTCCTCAATTTAGGAAGTGTAAAAGTTTAAAAAAGTTTAACTGTCTACCAGCCTACGCCGGCTTCCGCCGGTTGTGATTCCTCCGACCACTCTGCCTGGCCCGAAGACGCTTCCGGAGTCTCTGCAGTCGCGGGCGCCTGCGGTGCACTGGCGGCCGGAGGGGGTGCGACGTAACGCTGAGTATCAGAACCGTCGAGCTTGACGCCGGTCAACTGGGAGTAGATCGATCGGGACTGGTCATCCGGCAACAGTTCGGCCATCAGTTCCGATACGGTCATGCGACCCCAGCCGATAAGACGCTCCAGGCCCGGCGCCAGCGGGGTGTGGGGTTCGTAGGTGCGGAAGTACTTGGCCGCTGTTTCGAGCAGCTTCAGGGCATCTTCGCGCGAGGCGACCGGCCCGGTGGGCATGGATACACCGGCGACCGCGGGCATCGCCCCGCCGGGGGAGCTGCTCTCCCCGCCTTCGGAGCTGCCCGCCTCCGTCTCTGCGGGCGCCGCCGAAGCGGCCAGCGACTCCAACTGGCTCTTGTAGACAAAGCGCGTGGTCCGCAGCACCTCGTCCAGAAGCGTGGTGATATTGGTGAAGGGGGGAGCGTCGTGGCCACAACTGGAGCGCAACTCTTCACTGATGTTTTTATAGTGGGCCAACGCCTCTTCGAGGGTTTCCACCAGATCCTGCGCCCACTCGTTGCTCGCGGCGTTCACGCACTGTTCGATTTCATCGAAGCTGTACCCGAGGGCCTCCAGCCGGGCGGCCTTGGCATCGTCATCGGCGATGCGGTCCGCGTCCCGGGCCTGCTGATACTGGAAGAATGAATAGGCACCGTAATCACTTTCCGGGGTAATGGCGGCATTGCGGACCGGCATCATCAGGGTGCCGTCGCCACCGTCGCCGTTCAGGCCCGTCAGCGGCGCCACCTTGGTTTCCAGACCGTCTTCGTCGGGTTCGGGATAGAGGCCGTCCCAGTGGTCTTTCACCAGGCGTTCTATCAACGCAAAGCCATCGCGCAGGCCGGGAAATCCGTGCAATCGGATCAACGCTTCGGTATACCAGGTCGCGACTTCAAGGTCCTTGCTCTGGGCCGAGAGAATTTTCTCAGCGCATTTGGCCACATCGTGCCAGGGCGCGAGCAGATCGGCATCGCTGTCGTCGAACATGGCGGAGCGTTCGGCGGCGCGGGCACTGTTGCGGGAATCTTTGATGGTGTAGTAATCGGAGGTCGGCGAGCGATCTTCTCGAATGTCGCTGCCTGTCGGCTGGCCCTCTGAAATCGGAGCAGCCAACTCGTCGATGCTGATTATATTGGGGAATGCCATGGAAGTTCCTTTGACTCAAATAATTCCTTTGTCTTGATGCTTATTGGAAAGAGTGTCTGCCGTGAATAAGCTGATCAAGGCAGCCAGCCCACCGTACAGCACAAGGGTACCGAGCACAGAGGTTCATACGAAAGCCACTCCCCGAAGTCAACCTGGCCAGGCACTGTTGCAGCAGGGCGGCACTGTAATCCGGCAGGGCCAGTCCCGCCGGCAGCTCCTCTATCCCCCGGTGGCGGCTGAACCCGTCACGGAGCGATCCTGTAAAAACAACCTGGGAAGACATTCTGGCGACCTGCGTTCCGTGCATATCAATTTTATTAGTAGGGGCCATCCCAGCCCTCCGCGGCCATCCAAGAGCACTCACACTGCCGACTCTCCCGGCACCGTTGCAATTCAGCCTCGACCGACACACGCTGAAAACAGATTCATGCCCACAGCCATACGCAATTCTACCTAATCTAACTCACAATTGGATACTGCCCCACAAAAACAAGCACTACCGTACCAACTAAGAATGGCACTTGTATCTGGCCCTAAAATCGGATACCCGCGAAAATAGCACAATCGTACCACTTTCTTCTTAACCATCTCCCAGCCCAAGATCTGCCGCTGGGAGCTGGTAGCGTGACTGAGGCCCGACACGAATGCCATTATATAGTTCACAAATCACTCCTCGGACGGGCCTCTACCAATGCCGGCTCTGCGCGCCGAGCATGGAACAGTAGAGGCTGGGCTCGGGAAGACCGGGGCTCAGCAGGGTGGTGGGCGCCAGATACTGGGAGCCCGAGCACCACCAGAGGCTGTAACTGGGGTACTGCTGCTTGTACAGCTGATTCAGCAGGCTGGGATAGCTGCCGGCAATGCTCCCGGTTTCACTGGTGGCGGTAACCGCCGCGCCGAAAAATGCGGACTCTCCGCCGCCGGCCGCGCCGGCGGGAAAATCCGGAAACCGCTCCATCACCTGGTCCGCCTGCAGGGCGCTCTGCAGCGCATCGATGGCCAGATCCGACAACAGCCGATACCAGCTGTCCGCGCCCACCTGCACGGCAAAAGGGTTTGCCTGCGCGGACGCGGGAACAGGTACGGCCATGGTCAGGGGAAAATACCGGCCCACACTGTCCACACTGGGTACCAGCACACCCGCCCAGGCGCTCTCGTCGAGAACACCGCTGGACAGCACAAAACGCCAGATGGGGCTGGTAAGGTAGTAATCCAGCCAGGGCTCCCCAACGAGTTCCCGCGACCCGTGGACGGCTCTCTGCAGCCATTCATCCCACGGCGTCACGAAGCTGCCGGGCAGCTGGCGCTGGATAAAATCCCCATGCCCGGGGAGCTTTCCGAATAATCCCTTTGCACTCGACACTTTTGCAGGCCTCTAAATCACAGGGTTTCCGGGCAGCGATAGCCCTGGAGCAGGCTGCGGTCAAACGGGTTTTCGATACCGGAGGCGGTCAACCGGAACTCGGCCTTGCGGTCCTGCTTCTCAAAGGTGACAAAGTACTCGGTACTGCTGCGCCCGGGCCGCAGGTCGGAGTCGGCGAGCAGGCGGTACCAGGCCCAGTCCCCTTCAAAATGGCTGCGGTGCACGGTTTCGTTGAGATCCTCAAAAATAACACGCGCGCGGTTGCTCTCCCCACCCCGCCAGACCAACTTCTTGGGGGTTCTCGGACCGTGCGAGTAGGGAACCCGCTGTCCACCCATTTCCAGGGCAAACAGCCGGACGCCGGAATCCAGCTTGGTGGGCTCGATGCGGAAGGAGTAGCCCGCCTGTTCGCCACTGCCGAAGAAGGTCCTGCGGATGCGGTCGGCCCGACGGAGCTGCGAGAGCGCTCCCCGGGACAGACCCAGGCTCTGCCCCTCCAGGGATTTCACCTTCCAGTTCCGCGTGTCGACGAACGGTTTCAGGTACCCGGAGACGAATTTCTGTTCGGTGCCGCCGGGCTTGAAGTACTCATTGAACTCCATGATCGGCACTTCCTGATCCCGGCCCGCGCGCAGCGGATAGCGGTTGGCCAGGCTGCGGCTGTAACTGCTGTACACCTGCTCGCGCCAGACCCGGTCGACGTGCAGCTTGGCCTTGGCCATCACCAGGGCCCAGGTGTTGTCGGCGATATCGGTCAGCCACTGGTCGAAGGGCGCCGGGGCGTTGGCGGCCTTTATGCGGAGCTGCTTGATGGCCTCCCCGCCGCCACCCGCGAAGCGCTCTTTGGCGCTGGCAAAAGCGGCCTCGTTGGCATCCGGGGCGCTGTCTATCTCCGTCAGGAATTCCTGCGCCTTGCTAATCGCGGAGAGATATTCCTGCACCCTGGCCGGCCGGCCTTTTTCACTCTGGGTGATCCGCTGCAGTTCCTCGAAGCGGAGATCGACGATGGTCGGCTCGAAACGTTCCTGTAAAGCGGCGGCGGCACCTCCGGCCACCGCGGAACCCGCACGGCGCGCGTTGCTTGAGACCGGGAGTGCAACACCGGAGGTGTCCGTCGGCAGTTCCGGCCGCGGGGTCAGCCGGGTGTTGTCCGCGGTAATTTCCGACACGGCCAGAAGCGGCGAATATACCGGGTCCGACAATTTGGACAGCGTATCCAGCGCCTGGCTGGTGGTGCGAAAACCCTGTATCGAAAAGCTGCCGAGGAACCGCTGCCAGCGCTGGTGGTACTCGCTCAGATAAATCCGCTTCACCTCTTCGCCGAGTTTCTCCCGGTCGGCCTCACTGAAATCCTCCCCACTGATATCGCCGCCATAGATCCACCGCTCCCCCGACAGTTTGGTCATAAGTGGGGAATCGGCGCCGAAGTCCTGCTCCTTGTAGCCGGCCTTGGTGTACAGGTAGGGGATGGAAAAGCGCGGATCAGTTGCCTGGAGGCCGAACAACTGCTCGGTGTCCCCGCCGATCTCCCCGTATAGATCCACCGGCGTCACACCCATATCGCTGCTCTTCAGCTGGGCATACAGGCGCTGGGGAACGGGAATGCGTCGCAGCTGTTGCCGCGCGCGGGCCACCACGCGCTCATTGGCCTGCAGGTTCTCCGGCAGCGGTTGCGCGAAGAGCTGTTGCAAATGTACCGCCAGTTGCTCCTGCTGCTGCGCCTCGCCGGGCAGCTGGCGCTCCCAGCTCGCGGTGTAGTAACCCTGCAGGACCTCCCCGTCCCGTTTGTCGGGATTGAAAAACATCAGATAGGTTCTCAGCGTATCCGTCAGCGCGGAGTCCTCCGCACCCATCCGGGCCAGGTCGCGCTCGATATCCCGCACCAGGGAAGGCAGAAATACACTGAGCAACTGGTCCCGGTACAGGCGATCGGCGGCCCTGTCCACACGATCGTCATAGAGACCCAGGTTGCTCAGCCAGGGATGATCCTCTCTCTCATACACCGAGGCGGCGTGGCGCAGCGGTTCCAGCAGCTGCAGGCTCTCGACGGGGGTGGGCTGGCGGCCCGTGATTTCCCGCCTGTTCTCCCGATAACGGGCGATGTGATCGTTGACCTCGTTCATGTAGATCTTGTTCTGGGCAACACTGCCCGTCCAAAGAAAAAGGGCCCCGACAAAAACTGCGGCCAGCGAGACATAGACCCCTCTGCGCAGCCACAGCGTAGCGGCCTCTATCTTCCGGTTGACGCCCACCAGTTCCGCTTCGGGAAAGACCACGTCCTTGAGCAGCCGGTGCAGGAAATAGCTTTTTCCAACTCCCTGAAAATTACGGCCCGCGTCGCGTTCGAGACCGAAGTCCGCGCTTACCGAAGCCATCATCCGGTCGATCGGGCTGCCCTCCTGGGTACCGCTGGTGAAATACACCCCCCTGACCATGGGCACCGTTTCGTACCGGTTGGCACTGAAAGTCTGTTTTACAAAATCGCTCAACACCTCCTGCAGACTTTCCAGCCGGGCGGGAAAGCCCTGCAGCAATGCCCTCTTTTCGACATTCCGCTCGTTGTGAACGCGCCACAGGATTCTCTGGTTGAGCCGCTCGATCAACTGCTGGAACTCGGCGACAAAATTTTCCAGGGGCGTACCGGCGGCCGGGCTGCTCTCGGCGGGAAAACTGATACCCCAGACCTGCTCCCGCTCCGCCTGCGACAGGTTGTCAAAGAATTCACTGAAGCCCGCAACCAGGTCGCATTTGGTAAAGGTGAGGTAGATGGGAAAGCGGATCCCCAACTGCTGCTGCAATTCATTGATCCGCTGGCGAATGGTCTTGGCCTGATGCAGGCGCTGCTCCGCCGTCTGCACCATCAGGTCCTGGAGACTGATGGCCACCAGGGCACCGTTGATCGGGCGGCGGCGGCGATAGCGTTTGAGAAGTCCCAGAAATGCCTGCCAGGCACTGTTGTCGTGTACGCGGTGGCTGTCCTGGGTGGTATATCGCCCTGCGGTGTCGATCAGCACCGCATCGTTGGTAAACCACCAGTCGCAGTTGCGCGTGCCGCCGACACCGCCGAGCGCTTCCCTGCCGTGGCTGCCGGCCAGGGGGAACTCAAGGCCGGAATTGATCAGCGCCGTCGTCTTGCCGGAACCGGGGGGGCCGATAATGATGTACCAGGGCAGCTGGTAGAGGGATACGTTGCCCTTGTGCGACTTGAACCTGGCCTTGCGCAGGACTTCCATGGCCTCCCGGAAACGCTGTGACAGCGCGCCGAGTTCCTCCTGGCTGCGCTCCTCATCCGGATCGACCTCGCTCTCCCGGGATTCTTCAATGCTGTCGATCAGCGCCTGGTTCTGCCGCCTTTCGACCAGCCACTGGCTGAGGTTCCAAACCAGCCAGATCGCAAAGAGGAAAACGATGATGGTGATGCGCACACCGGTCGACAGGGTGGCGTTGTCCTCGCCGAACTTGATGTAATCCGCCCCAAACCAGATCAACAGCGACAGCGCCGTCAGGCCGATAAAACCGACCACCCATTTATTGGTGAAAAAATCGCGCAGGCGTCTCATGAATAGCTCCATCCCCCAGGGCCGAGCGGCACTGGAACACTATTAATCCGATATCAGCGGGCTGCTTCGGCACTCTCTTTGCTTTCGACTTTGCTGTCGGCGACCAGCCCGGTTATGTTTTCAGCCACCGGCGTCGCACTTTCGTACAACCACCAACGGTAGCCGCTGTAGGTCAGTACCAGAGCGCCCAGCACGACACTGGCGATCACCCAGAGGGGGATGTACTGAATCAGGCGGTTTTTCCGTTCGACACATCCCTGCCAGTGGGGGGACAAATCCCTTTCCATCGGTGGGCGATGGCTCTCTATGGTGTGATACAGATTGTCGCGAATCTGTTCCAGCTGCTCGTGGCCGCGCTGGGCAAGGCGGTATTTCCCCTGAAACCCGAGACTCAGGCAGAGGTAGAACAGCTCCAGGACCTCCAGGTGGGAGCCCGGAGTTTCCAGCATGCGCTGCAGGATAACGAAGCACTTCTCGCCGCCAAAAGTCTCTTTGTGAAACAGGCTCAGCAGGGAGTGCTGGCTCCACCCGCTCGCCGTTCCCCAAGGGGTTGTAAGCACCACCTCGTCGACCACGGTGCAGAGCAGGTAGCGCGCCGTGAGCACGGTGTCCGCGGAGATGGAAAGCTGTTTGGCCTCGCGCTCAAAACTCTGAATCTCCCTGGTGAGTCGCTTGTGCAGGTCCGGCACATTGTCGTGACTCATTGTCGTGCGCAGCTTGATGATCACCCCCAGCAGCTTCGACGCGGCGGACACCAGCGGGTTGAGACTGTTTCTTACCCGGATCGCCTGCTGTATATCCGCCCCGGAAAAAGCCGGGGCCTGGGGCCCGGGCTCTCTCCCGCCGGAAGCCGCTCCGGGAGTCGGCACCACGACGGTGCGGTCCCCCGTAGTGGGAGCGCGTGGCGGTTTGAAGTCATCATTGTTCATGATCAGTTATTCCTTATTGCCCAGAGCTCCATGGTCAGCCCGGGGAATTCCGCCCCGAGGTGAACGGCAACCCCCCCGGACCTCTGCATTGCCTGCCACAGCTCTCCCGTGCGCTCCAGCTCAAAGTAGGTAAAGCCAGCGTGATAGGGGATCTGACGGGGCGCCACCGGCAGCGGGCGCAGGGTGAGCCCCGGCAACTGTGCGGAAATCAGCTCGCGAATCGCCTCCACCGGGGCGACCTTGGCCTGGCCCGGAAAACGGCTGCGCAGCAGGTCCCCGGGCATATCGGCTTTCGCGGCCACGATAAAGCTGGCGGTTTTGACAAGCGACGGGTCGGTGATCGGCGCAACAAAAATTCCGAACTTTCTCTGTACCAGCTCCATTGCAATGGCGGTCTGCTCCAGTACCGTCGACAGCGACTGGCGCAGTGCGGAAAACAATCCGGCATAGCTCTGCTGCAGATTTTCGTGTGAATAACCGGGAATTACCGGCGGCCGCTTGCTGGGCGAGGTAAATGTGGACAACTCTCCAGCCAACTGAAGCAGCTCCAGAAAAAAACTGTGGGGGTGCAGGCGCGGCTGTGCGGTCAGCTGGCCCAACAGCGGCTCAAAACGATTGATCACCTGCAGAAGCAGGTAATCGGCTATCTCCGCCGAACCGCTCCTGCCGCTGTCGCTCAGGCGGTGTCCCAGCGCCGAACCGCGGTGATCCAGCAGTCCCCTGATTTCCTCTATATAGGCCTTGATGACCGGGGAAGCCTCGGAATTCAGCAGCGGCGGTATATAGTCGGAGTCCAGCTCCACCGGCTTTTCCGGCTGCCGCTCGCGGATTCTGGCAACACCGATTGCCGCATAGCCGCTGAGGTCATCGCTGCCCAACTTCAAACAGGCGCGCAGCTTGCCCACCTGGATGCGCGCCGATTCGCCGGACGCCGAGGCGCTGCTGCGGACATCAAAGTTACATGTCTGATAACGCGCCTGGGGAAAATCCTCCTGATCGCGCACCGACTCCTGGCTCCCGGGCCTCTTCATCGGCACGCAGAGGTAGACGACTTCATCCCTGGTATGTACCGGGACTTCGAGAACCTCCGGCAGATATTCGTTCTCCGGAGCGAGCATCGGTGTACCGTCGGGGAAAATGGTGTTGACCCGGGATACCGATATCTTTCCCATGGCCAGCGGCTCACTGTCGATGGCCAACTCAACGATGCCCCACGTATAGGGCCCCAGGGCGGCCGTTCGCGCCTGCAGCAATTGTTCCAGGTAGCGGTCCTGCTGCTGGAAATGCTGAGGGCGCAGAAACATGCCCTCACCCCAAATAACCTTATTGTTCGCCGACATGTTTCTTCCTTAACGGAGCTGTAACCCCTGATTAGCGGCTCAGACCTTCGATTGCTTTGTTGCCCTTCTCCATTTGCTCGAGTCGCTCGCGCATGCGCTCGTACTCGGCGTTGGAGATGGTTACCGTATCGTCTTTTTCGGGCGAAGAGCTTCCACTCTGTGGCTTCCTGTCGGATAGCCGGCTCCGCCGCGACAATGACGTCGGAGAACCTATCCATCTTTCCGCGAGCGTTACCTGATATTCATTGGCCTTGTGATCGGTTATCGGCAACAGCATCAGCGCGTCCGCGTCCTGGTACTGCACGAACTCCGCCAGCAGCCCGATATATTTGACTTCCGGGGTCAGGTTCAGTTTTTCCAGGCGCCGCTCACCGGGTGCAAACTCCTTGAGAATTACCGTGTCGAGCAGGTCCTTGCCCAGCCTGGACTCCGCGTTCTCATAGAGATTGAGGAAGTCCTCCCGTGAAAACTGGCGATCGTCGGCGAGCATGAAGACACGAACCACAACCGGCGACGCGCGGCCGTCGTTATCGGGATTCACATCATTTCTGGCATCCACGGCCAGCTCGACACTGGTGTCAAAATTCAATGTGCGGCGAGTGGTTTGGCAGGCGGCAACGGACAGGACAAGGAGCCCGATCAGCAGCAGCCTGAAAACTTTACTAGCAGACATGACAATATCCTTGGTCTTGTTATTTGTATTAATCTTTCAGATGTCGTTGATTTTTCAGCTCCGACAATCTGTACTCGTAAGTGGTGGCAAATTCGTCGCCGAAAATGCGTCGGTAACAGGCTTCCGGGTCCCTTACCAGCTCTCCGTACAACTCCTTGAAACCTTCCCAGTTCTTGGCATTTTTACTGCCAAAGACACCGCCCCGGTTGCTCACGCGGCGCTCGATGTTCTCCGGGCTGAAAAATTTCAGCATTGCATCGTAGCCCGCACGCATACCGTCCAACACTGCCACCTGATGATCGGAAAGGTCATCGAACCCATCCGCAACCGCCTGCTGGGGCGACATGAAGGCTCCGTTTCCGGAAAACATGACACCGAGTGCGTCGGCGGCCGTAGCGCTGAATTTCAGCGGGTTGTTCGCCTCTGTCTGGATCATGGTGCGCTGCACCCGCAGCTCGTTTTTGATGCTGCTCCTGGCGCGCAGCAGATCGATCAGGCGGGCTATGGTTTCCTGCACAATCGCGGACACCTGCCGGTCCAGCTGCTGCCTCTGCTCAGGGGGAAGGTTCAGGCCCAGCGCCGCCATCAGCGCACCGGTATCCACGCCTGCCGCCGGCGGCGGGGAAGGAGGTGGCGGCTCCGGGGCCGCGGCCGGGCTCACGCCCGCGGGACTGGGCTGAAGCCCGGCATTGTGTGGTGGGATTTGCTGGGGCTGGGATTGCTGCAAGGGGTCCTGGTGCGGTGGAATTTGCTGCGGTGGAATTTGCTGCTGTGGGCTCTGCTGCTGTGGAATTTGCTGCGGCGAGTTTTGCTGCAGCGGGGAAAACTGTTGCGAGGGGTGGGAAAAGCCCTCGGTGGGTTGCCCGCCGGCGTTAAAACCGGGGGCTCCGTCCACCTGTTGCCCCTGCATGACAGCGAAGGATTCCGCAAAGGGGTTGTCGGCCTCCGCCGGTTGCGGGGCCGGGGGTTGCGGCTGTGGTTGCGGCTGAGGTATCTGCTGCTGCACCGGCTCCACCACCGGGGTTTCCGCCGGGGACTGCTGTGCGGCAAAGCTCATCGCATGCTGGTCCGCCGGCGCGTGGTCCTGGCCACTGCCGTCTTTCCACCAGTCGTCGTCCTCCCACTGGCCGCCCGACGCCGTGTTCGCCCCGCTGTCGAAACCGGCCAGGGGGTCCCAGCTTTCACCGGAACCTGAATTTCCGGATGAGCCGAACACCGCCAGTGGATCCACGGGTTCGGGGTTCGGGGAAACCAGGCTGTCGGAAGAGGGGTTGCCCGCACTGGTGCCGACGTATCCCCACTCCCCGGAATGGGACGCCCCTGAGCCCGCCCCCGGTTCCAGCCAGCTATCCAGTTGTTGCGCCTCCGCCTGGCTCTGCATCTTGGCGGCGGCGGCGGGGCTGAAGGTAGTGCGGTCGGCGCTGTCGAGGAAGTCCGCCTCGCCGAGCCCTTTTGGCAGGTCCGATTCGGCCTGTGGCCGACGGAGAGTCACCTTCAACCGGTAGTCCCCGGCGCCGATAACGTCGCCTTCGTTCAGCGGAACCCGGTTGCCCTTGCCGATGGGGTTCTCCCCCTGGTTGAGGTAGGTTCCGTTGGTGCTGTTGTCCACCAGATAGTACTGGTTGTCGCCGAAAGCGATCATCGCGTGCTTGGAAGACACCACCCGCTCCGGATCGGGCAACACCCAATCATTGCCGTCTGCACGGCCCAGGCTGCCGCCGGTGGGGGTGAAAAGTTTGGTGTGCTTAAGCATGTTGGCACCCTTGGGGTCCGCCAACACGGAGAGGATCAGATCCATTTCACTCTGGCTCGCGCTGTAGTGTTATTTCGCAATTGCGACAGGGCATACTGCCGACACTGCCGCCATGGTGCCACTCTTTTACCTCGTTATCCGCATATTCCCACCCGCGGATTACAGATCAGCTCCAGGGCCCTTTGAGGCCGCCGCCGGCGAGCGACTGCAGCCGGGGCAGCAGAATCTGGTCGCGCCCCTGAACCGAACGCAATGTGCTGATGCCGGCACTCTCAAACCGCGCCGCCGCCCTGTCGGTCAGCAGGGCTTCGGCACAGGGTGTCATCCACCGCCCCTGGGGCAGGTCGCGCAAATGCAGAGGCAGGTCTTCATAGCTCGCCGACAAAACCGGTACCGGCCGCCCCGCCGCGGAAAACTGTTGGCAGATGGAAAGCGCCAGCAGGTAGGCGCTGTTGCCCCAGAGGTAATAATTGTGGCCGTGTTCCGGTGTCAACTCCTCGTATTCAAAGCAGTCCGTCGTCGCCGAGTCGGCGCCGTAGGGCAGGCGGAGCATAAAGCGCGGGCCCGCCAGGGCCACGTGCTCGCTGCCGGAATACTCTCTCACCGCCAGCCAGCTCTCGGCGAACTCCCCGGACAGGGGATAGTGCCAGTCATCCGGGTCCAGGGAGCCCGCCAGGCTGGGGCAGCCGGCCAGACGGGGGTCCGCCCCGAGAAGCAGGGCGCTTCCCGCCGCCTCGGCAATCGTGGAGAGATCGATGAGCCAATGGAGGTCCCGCTCTTCGTCGGTAACAAAGAAATCCCCGACGATCAGATTGTACGGCCGGCTGCCCGAAATGGTCTCCCGCTCCACGAGGCACTTGAAAACCTGGGATTTTTCGAGATCGCTCTCGGCCTGGGCGAGATCGGCCATCAGCTCTTCCTTGCTGACATCGATCAGATACAGGTGCAAATTCGGGTGGTCCTGCACCCGGCGCAACAACAGGTGCAGACTCCGCCAACTGGCCTCCAACTGGCGGAAATCGCTGTGGTGCATAAGCTTGCGCATGGCCTCGGAGGCCGCCTCTTTTACCGCCTGCAGGTAGGTGTCCTGGCGCCGGTCCGGCGTTTGCTGCACATAGGGGGCGACTATGTCGCGGATCAGCCGGTCGATCCGTCCCTGATCGCTGTTGCGGTAACTGTCCCGATAGCTGTCGGAGCCGAGGATTGCATCGAGCATGGACTCCCCGCCGAGCGGTGCGTTCGCCAGGGGATCGTCGACGCCGCGCAGTTCCGGCTTCCACTGCTGGATTTCCTCCGCAGCCCTGGAAAATTCCGCTGGATTCAGCAGGCGTTTTTCCAATTCAATAAACTGCCTGAAAAGCGGCACCCGGCTGTACAGGTAGTCGGGGTGCAGGTCGTCGTACTCCAGCAGGGACAGAGGCTCATCCATCACCGGCAGCTGCAAACGCACGCCGAGCCGCTCGAACAGGGACTCGAAACTGTCCTTGCCCAGGCGGTGGGCCGCGCGCTGTGACAGGGTTTCCGGCTCGCACAGGCGCCGGCTGGAGCGCCCGCTGAAGTCGCCCAGAATAGCCACCTTCAGCACTTCGCCGGATGCCGGCTGGAAGGTTTCACCCTCTTCGCCGTGAAAGATGGTGGTGCCGGAAGTTGTGGTGATTGGATTCAAAATTAAGTTTCCATTGGCGTGGCTTCGAGGTTTTCCGGCTGTCTGGTCGCGCTCTCGGCGACGGCGACAACCTCTGGAGCCTTGTCGGCCGCAGTTTTTTTCGACTTGCGCGGCCGTCCGCGCTTCAGGGGCCTGACCCGCTGGTTGGCGATCTGCTCAATTTTGTCCTTGAACGCATCGCCTCCCAAAACCTGCCCCACCTTGATCGTTTCCGCGATGTAGTCCAACAGGCGCCGGTCAAAGCGGTAGCGGAACAGCGACCGATACTCCTGCGCGCGCTCCCGCGGGGTCTCCCCCAGGGCCAGGTATAGCCGGTGGTCGGTAATCACCTCGTTTTCTACGTTGTCGGCGTGGTGATTGAAGCTGGACCAGGGGTAGTTCTCCAGGGAGTCGGCCAGCCCCAGGTACAGGGGCCGGAGTTCCACATAGCGATAACAGGTGAGCAGGTAGGCATCGGAATCGATCAGGCTGGACTTGTAGCGGCCCCGCCACAAGGTGCCCGAGCGCTTGTAGCGGTGGTTGACGTACTGGACATAGCGCCGGCCCAGGGACTGCATCATCGAAGAGATGCCGTTGGGTACCCTCGGCGTGGCGATGATCTGCACCATATTGGGTAGGAGCACATAGGCATGGACATCCACACGATACTGATCTGCCGCATTGCGCAAGCTGATGAGGTAGAACTGGTAATCTTCCTCATCGAAGAAGCAGGGCAAGTTGTTATGGCCTACCTGGACAATGTGCTGGGGGATGTCTATCAGGTTGAGTCGTGGTAGACGGGGCATAGGGTAGGCAAATCCTTTTCTTGCACAGGCGTACCGCCTAGCTTCACCGTGAAATCCGGCCCATTATCGCAAAACAAGGAAAAAAATTTCAAACTTCCTGTCACACCAAGTTAGAATCACCCGCCTGTGACGGTGGGGTTACAACCAAATCCTCCCAAACCTGTCGAGAGCGGTACAACCAAGAACGATACAACCAAGGGGGTCCCGGCGGACATGGAGCCCATCAGGCTGGCGGTCAGCGGGCGGACAGACGTAGGTCGAGTCCGTGAAGTCAACGAAGACAGTATTCGGTGCCACACCGACCCCGATCACCCCTTCGCCTATGTCATAGTCGCCGACGGCATGGGCGGCTACAGCGGTGGTGCGACTGCGAGCAAAATTGCCGCCGACACCCTCAAACACCACCTGGACAGCCAGCTCGACGGCGCCTTTTTCTCCTGCACGCCCGAGCAGCAGCAAGCCGCCCTCCGCGCGTCCCTGGTGAATGCGATCCACGCCGCCAACCGGGAAATCCTCAGCGCCAAGAGCGCCCACCCCCACTTGTCTCAGATGGGGACCACCCTGGTACTGGCAGTGATCTGGCACGATTTTCTGATCGTCGCCCACCTGGGGGACTCCCGCGCCTACCTGTGGAACCACTACGGCCTGCAGCGCCTCACCCGGGATCACAGCGTCGTCCAGGAAATGATCGACAGCGGCCAGCTGACCCCCGAACAGGCACAGGAGTCGAGTATCCGCAATCACATCACCCGTGCGCTCGGGGTCTCGGACCATGTTGAACCCATCATCAACAGCTGGAAGCTCACCGAAAACGCCCTGCTGCTGCTGTGCAGCGACGGCCTCACCGAATACCTCGACGACCGCGCCATAGAACAGATTCTGGCAACCCACAGGCCGGCTCTCGACTGCATATATCGGTTTGTCGATGACGCCAACCGGCTGGGCGGCAGGGACAACATCAGCGCCGGCGTCCTGGAGTTCAACAACCAGCCGGAAGCTCTGGCCGAAAGCGCTCCCGACACCATCACGTTGCGACCGAAAAAAGAAGACATTACCGTACGCAAAGAACAGCGCTGAACCAGCCTCTGCAAAGGGAATCGCTATGACGCCGGAAAGTCTGGTCAACCACATCCCGCAGCTGCTCAAGTTCCTGCGCCCCCCCGACATCGATATCGAGCCCGGAAATCCCACCGCCTTTTGCCGCTGGCTGAACCAGAACCTTGTTGGCAATCCCGCAACAAATGCACAGCACCCGCTGGGACCAGCGTGGCCGCGGCCACCGGAAATTGAAACCAACTTTTACAGCCTGGCCCGCGCACCGCACCGGCGCCGCCTCGCCGGACTCGACGGCGGCCCGATACAAATGTCCAGCGAAGCCGGCGCCAACCCGAACGGCCAGCGCCTGCCCGCCCTGGAGCACTGCCGGCGGGTCGCGGACCACGTGATCGCCTGCAACGGCGAGGTGGCCTTCAGCCGAACCGACGCCGTCATTCCCGGCCCGCTGCCGTTTCACTGGCAGCGTTTCTACCGGCACAGCCATACGGACGACTTCGGGCTGGGTGCGGGCTGGCGGCACAGCCTCAGCGAACAGCTGCATATTCTTGACGGAAAAGCGGAGCTGCACACCGCGGACGGCCGCATTGTCCCCTTCTCCCTGCCCCCCATCGGGCACGGCAGCTACAACCGTTTTGAGCGCCTGCTGCTCCACCGCCAGAGCCTGCACAGCTACCGGATCACCGGATTTGCCCCGGCGCAACGAATATTTCGCGCCGACGGCGTCAGCAATGCGCTCCCTTTGGTTGAGATACGCGACAACTTCGGCAACTCGCTCACGGTGGACTACCAGCAGGGCCTGCCCGCAAAAATCGTAAGCTCCTGGGGGCGGGTGGTGGAATTCCGCTGCCGGGAACAGCGTATCGAACAGCTGGTCAACAGCCACGCCCCAGGCGACCGGCATATCCTGAGCGAATACCGCTACGACGAAGGGGAGACCTTGATCGAAGTTGCCACCGCGCTGGAGCGGGAGCGCTACCAGTACCGGGACGAGTTGCTCGCAGCCATCGACGGCGGCAGCGCGGGAAGCCTGCAATTTCACTACGACAGGCAGCGGCGCTGCCATAAACTGCAGTCCGGCCGGCTCGTGCAAACCCTGAGCTGGCGCCGGGCCCAGCGGCGCTGCACCCTGCACACCGACGACCGGCACCCGGTGCACTGGAAATTCAACGGCTCGGGACAACTGATCAGCGAGCGGCAGGGGGATCGGGAAAAAAGCTTTCTCTACGATCTGTATGGAAACCTGTGCCAGATCACCGCCGCCGACGGCGAACGCAGCATCTATCGCCGCGATGAACTGGGTCACCTGGTCCGCCGCACCCGGGGCGACATCACCGATCGCTATCTCTACGACCAATGCGGACTGCTCTCTGCCGCGCAGGAGCACTGCGACCAGGTCTGGCAGTACCGGTACAACGACCATGGCCTGCCGCAGCAAATCACCGACCCGACGCAACAGCAGTGGCAGTTCCACTACAGCGACCGGGGGCAGTTGCTCCAGCTCGTCGACCCGGAAGGCGGGCGGGTCGAACTCGGCTGGGACAGCCAGGGGCAACTCCTGTCGATACAGCGCAACGGCCGGGAGTGGAAGTTCGAGTACAACCACTGGCAACAGCTGACGGCCTTGATTGTCGACAACGAAACCCGGCGGCAGTGGCACTACGGCCCCTCGGGCGAACTCAGGGATATCTGCATCGGCGAGCACCGCTATGCGCTGGACTACGACGAGCGCGGGCGCCCCTGCACCGTCCGCGCCGGCGCCCGGGAGAGCCTGCACTGGGATTACGACGAATCCGGCAACTGCCGGCACCTGCATTTCGCCGACGGCCGGGAATGGCAGATGCGTTACAACGACTTCGGGCAGCTCGCCGGACTGCGGGGCGATGCCGTTGAAATTGCCTGGCAGTACGACCTTTTCGGCCTGGTGTCCTCCTGCACCGACTCGGGCGACCGCCTGTGGCAGTGGTTTTACGATGCCAACGGCGAAGTGCGGGAATTCCGCGACAACGACATCCGCTGGTATTTCCACCGCTCAGAAACCGGCGGGCAACAGAAAATCCGCAACAACAACGGCCAGCAGTGCGAGTTTCATTACGACCGCCAGCAGCGGCTGGTACAGGCCGCCAACGCATTCAGCTCCGTCCGCTTCCAGTACGACCAACGCAATCTGCTGGTGGCCGAACACCACGACAGCCGGGAGAGCGGCAGCGTCAGCCTCAGGCACAAATACGACAGCCGCGGCTGGCTGAAAAGTTCGAGCTCCGACAGCCTCGACCTGGCCTATACCTTCGCCCCCGGCGGCGGGCTCTACGGTGTCGACGCCAACGGCGAGGCCGCCCTGCGCAGCGAGGATCAGGACCAGGGCATCAACCGGATACAGGGCGAAACACACAGCCGACACAGTTACCGGAACGGACAGCTGGCCGCCGTGGAAGCCGGCGAGGGGCGCTGGGAGTTCGCCTCCCCGCCCCCGTTGAGCCTGTCGGCCCCGCAACCGGAGCCATCCCACCCTGAGGGAATTGAGCGCGACCTGCGCGGCAATATCACCGTGGAGCGGAGACCGGGAGAGCGGCAGCGGGAATATCGCTACCAGTACGACGGCTGGGGCCTGCTGAGCAGCGCCGAGTGCGGTGATTTCAAAACCTACTTCCGCTACGACCCCTTCGGGCGGCGGCTGAGCAAACTCAGTACCCACCGAAAATCCACCCGCCAGCGCCGGGTCGGCAACTGTTGGTACAGCCTGGGCATATGGAGCGAGACCCACGCCCTCAACGGGAAATCACAGCCCGCCACCCACTACCTCCACCACCCCGTGGAAAAAAACCTGCTGTGCCGCTGGCGGCAGGAGGATATGGCCCACTACCTGGTGGACCCGGAGGGAGCACCCCTGGCCCTCTTCGACCATCGGGGGGAACAGCTGTGGAGGACCGGCGGGAAGGCCGGGGACAATCCGGGGCCAGTCACAGGCCAGAGCGACTGCGGGCCCTGGCGTGGAAGAGGCCTGCTCGCGGACAGCGAAACCGGCCTCTACTACAGCTGGCGGGGCTACTGGCACCCGCAGTTGCGGATCTGGCTGAACGCGGGCGCTCCGGAATGTGATCCCCCACCAAGGGATGATGAGCTTCTTCCCCAAACCCAAAGGCAAGGGGAGACCGCGGAGGTAAGAGTCGAAAGTTCAAATTGAATGCAGGAAGTAAATCGTGTAAGAATACCGCTTAAATTGCTGTTCTCCACAATCCTGAGATCGAACATTGCCCACTATATGGGCAATGTTCGAGTTCGGATGCGATGTATATCCAAGGATTGCGGATAAAAAAAATAAACAATGATGTTATAGGATACTCGCAGTATGGAAGGCGGACTTTCTTCGGGGTGGTATGGAATACAGCGTTTTCTGTGTGCGACTATCCTTTGTATTCCCTGGTTGTCACACGCAGAAGAGATTACTTACCAATACGACGATTCGGATCGATTGATCCGAGCGAGCCATCAAGGCTCAGTGGATATTGATTACAGCTACGATGCTTTAGCGAACTCTCTATCCTTCACATCCTCCACAGATAGCCAGAATACCCCACCTTCCGTCCCCACAGATGAAACTCCTCAAACTGGTGCCAGCGGAGTTGCCCCAGGAGAAGTCACGCTGTCCTGGAGCAGCTCTGAGGCAAACGGTGATGACGTTGTATTTTATGATGTGTATCTCGGTCTGGAGCAAAGCCCGCAGCTCTATAAGTCCGGACTTGAAGCCGAGAGCATCACTGCAAGCAGTCTGTATTCGGAAAGAACTTATTACTGGAAGGTGGTTGCCAGAGATAATCACAATGCCATTGCTGAGAGCCCTGTGTGGAGCTTCGGCACATCCAATAGCGCTCCAGAAGCAGCGCCAGGCCAAGTTAGCCCTACCAATAATCTATATACGAGCTATAAAAATGTTGTCCTGAAGTGGAGTCAAGTGACAGATCCTGATCCGGATGACACTGTTACATATGATATCTACCTCGGTGAATCACTAGAGCCCACTCTGCTTGAACAAGGTTTGGCCAAAACCGAGAAGCAGCTCTCCGGCCTTGACCCATGGAAAACCTACTACTGGAAAGTTGTTGCTGTAGATAATCACGGCGCTCAGGTATCCAGTTCTGCTTGGTCATTCAATCCGCTCGATACAGATTCCGATGGCATTCCAGATGATATCGAAGACCAGCGATGCACCGACAAAAACAAGAGTGATACCGATGGCGATCTGCTGCTCGATAGTGAAGAGGATATCAACAGGAATGGGCTCGTTGATGCAGGGGAAACCGACCCTTGTAACGCAGATACCGACGACGATGGTATGCCAGACGGCTGGGAAGTTGCCAATCAGTTAAACCCGTTACTAGATGACGCCTATGCGGATTCTGATGGGGATGGCTGGTCAAATATTCACGAATATATGGCTGGATCTGATCCCAATGCTATAGGGAATACACCCTCCGATGATTTCAATCTGGCTGACTTTGAGGAGGCTCGATTTAATGTCTGGTACTGGAAACCGGGAGGCAACAGTTCTTGGCTAATTGATGATTCTAATCCGAATTCCGGGGTCTATTCTGCTAGATCTGGAAACATCACCCATAACCAAAGCAGCAGCACAGAAGTTGCCGTTAATACACCTGACGGTGAAATGTTCTTCTATTTATCGGTGAGTTCCGAGGGAACTGATTACCTGAAGTTCTATATTGATGGAGAACTGAAGGGAACCTGGTCTGGGAATGTGCCATACAAAAGGGTGACCTTTCCGGTAACAGCCGGGGTGCACAACTTTAAGTGGGTGTACTCAAAAGATAGATCGGAGAATACAGGCTCAGACGCAGCCTGGATCGATGATATCTATATTCCCGGCCCCGTTGATGAAGACGCAGATGGCATCAAGGACTCTTGGGAGTACATCTACTTTGGAACACTGGATCACGATATGTCGCTGGATAGCGATGAGGATGGATTGTCAGAGTTGGATGAATGGCTTCTGGAGCTTGATCCACTGGATAGCGATTATGATAGTGATGGTATGCC
>NZ_JBOFOC010000113.1:0-120062 GCF_051659245.1 Microbulbifer sp. | reverse complement strand
TGCTATCGAGGAGTACATCACTCACCACAACACGAACCCCAAGCCGTTCATCTGGACCAAAAGCGCGCGCGATATACTGCAGAAAGTCATTCGTGCCAACAGCCGCTTAAGTTCCAAACAGAATGGAACACTACACTAGTAAAGGAGTACCTGCACCGGCCTGCGCCGGAATGACGAGAGCGGTGCGGCAGCTACGACTTGAGCGGAATCCTGCGCAACCCGAAGCGCCGCGACAGCAGCCAGTCCCTCAATCGTCGCGGCATCCAGCGGGCCATCCACGGCAGCAGGCGGCTTTTGTTGCCCAGGCGCACCAGCGCCGGCGGGCGCTTGCGCAGCAGTTCAGCGGCCAGCTTGCGCGCCAGGCTGCTGGCCAGGGTGGCGTTCTGCTGCGATTCCTGCGCCCGCGCGCGCACCGCCTCCTCCTGGCGCTTGTACCAGGAGTCCGGGGCCAGCAGGCCGCGCAGGGAAGTCTCCGCATGGCGACCGAACTCCGAGGCGATGGCCCCCGGCTGCACCGTCATTACGCGGATGCCGAAGGGTTTCAGCTCCAGCCGCAGCACTTCGGAGAGCGCGTGCAGCGCCGCTTTGGAGGCGCAGTAGGCGCCGGAAAAAGGCGTGGGCATCACCCCGGATACAGAACCGATATTGCAGATAACCCCGCGCCGTTCGGATTTCATCAGCGGTGCGCAGGCGCGGATCAGCGCCATGGGCGCGAATACATTGGTGCGGAACTGGCTCTCCAGAGAGCGGGTGTCCAACTCCAGCAGCGGGCCCATCTGCCCGTAGCCGGCATTGTTCACCAGGATATCCAGGCGCCCGTAGGCAGCCTTGAGTGCGTGCACCACGCGGTTGATATCCGCCTGGGAATTGACGTCCAGCGCCTCGGTGGCGACACCCAGGTCCGCCAGTTCCTGCAGGCTCTCCGGGCGCCGCGCGGTGGCGATCACGATGGTGCCGCGGCGGTGCAGGGCCAGCGCCAGCTCGCGGCCGATACCGCTGGAACAGCCGGTGATCAGCGCCACCCGGTCCGGCACCACATAGCCGCGGCCGATCTGCGCCAGGCTCTCGGCGGCGAAGGCGCGGTCGGAAGGGCGGAATCGGGATACGGGCGGTTTGTTCACGGGAAGGGCTCTCTACTCCGCTTTGACGTGGGGCTCTCGATCCGGCCGGGAAATGGCCCCATCCTGAGACTCCCCGCGTTTCTGTTTTTATCCCCGACTGGCGCGATCTCTGGCGCGATCTACTGCAACTCCCGCTCCAGTTGTTCCAGCAGGTCCAGCGGCTCCAGTTCGACACCTTCCAGTTCATCGTTCCAGTTGATGCCTACCAGCAGTACATCCTCGTGCATACCGGTGAGCCAGTCGTCCATAAACTCTTCCAGGTCGACGGCCACCGCGCGGTAATCAGCCCAGTCGCCATCGGCGTGCAGTTCGGCAAACTCCCGCTGGGACCAAAAAGGCATTACCTCGGTGCGGGGATATTTTTCCGACTCGCACAGAGCGAAGCCCTCTTCGCCCTCCAGCGCCCAGACGCAGCCCTGCTCCGCGCACTCGGGCAAAAACCGCGCGCAGTTGTCTTCGAAATCATCGTTCAGGGATTCGGTTTGCATGGTGGCACCTCGGGAATTTGAAAGGAGTTTACGCCAGAATGCGGGCGCTCGCGAGCGTGCCCCCAACCCTGCGAAGGGCGAGCGCAAGGTTTTTTCCTACAGGTGCAACCGGTGGCCGTTGTCGCGCAGCCAGCGGCGCAATTCCCGATAGCGCGGGCAGACGCTCTCCACCAGGCGCCAGAAAGCCGGGCTGTGATTGTGATGGCGCAGATGGCAGACCTCGTGGGCCACCAGGTAATCCACCACCGCCTCCGGCGCCAGGCACACCAGCCAGTTGTACTGCAGCTCGCCGCGCACACTGCAGTGGCCCCATTTGCTCTTGGTGCGGCGCACGCGTACCGAGGAAAACGCAAGCTCCAGCCGGCCGGCAAACTGATGCGACTTTTCCTCCAGCAGCGCCAGGGCCTCCTTTTGATAGAGCCGCTGCAGCGCGGTTTGCAGTTGGGATTCATCCGGCTCGCGATAGCGGGTGTACAGGGAAATGGCGCCGGCGGCGATACCGCTGTGGGCGCTGTTGCGGGCGCGCACCAGGGGATAGCGCGCGCCCAGCCAGGGAAAGCTTTCGCCAAAGGTGTAGCGATATTGCGGAATCTGCGCCGCGCGCTCCTCGGCGCGCAACAGTTGGGTGCGCACCCAGTGGATATTCTCCCGCAGGAACTGATGCCCGTGGCGCGCGGCGCAGCGCTCGGGAATGCGCACCTCCACCCCGGATTCCGCCAGCACCAGGCCCAGGCGCCTGCGCCGCGGCGAGCGCACCACGCGATAGGGAATATTTTCGAAAACGAATTCCGCGCTCATTGCCCCTCGTCCACCCCGTGCGCCACCACCGCCATGGTGATCCGGGAAATGCAGCTGAGCTTGCCGCGGGGGTCGGTAATACGGATTTCCCACACCTGGCTGCTGCGGCCGAGATGCACCGGGCGCGCGGTGCCGGTCACCGTGCCCTCCGCCACCGGGCGCAGGTGATTGGCGTTGATCTCCTGGCCCACGCAGTAAAACCTGTCGGTGTCCACCACCAGGTTGGCGCCGAAGGAGCCCAGGGTTTCCGCCAGCACCACGCTGGCACCGCCGTGCAGTATGCCGAACGGCTGTCGGGTGCGTTCGTCCACCGGCAGGGTGCCCACCAGGTAGTCGTCGCCCAGTTCGGTGAGCTGCAGGCCGATATACCCGGACATGCAACCGGCGGCGCTCTCGTTGAGCTGTTCGAGGGTGGGGGTTGTGTGCCAGATTGCCATTTATGATTTCCGTTATTCAGATGACAGGGAGGACCAGGTCAGTACATAAGGCCGAAGCCAAAGCCGGTAAAGCGGTTCAACTCAAAATCCAGCCTGCGCAGCTCCCGCACCAGGGCGCGGCGGCGGTGTTTGAGTCGGTGGATCTGGTCTTTGTCTTTCGTCTCCGCCAGCGCAACGCGCACGCTGTAGAGGTCCCTCTCGGTGCTCTCGTAGCGGTCCAGCAAACGGCGGTATTCCAGCTCTATCTGGTAGGCGGCGAGGCCGCGCTGGTATTCCGCCATAAACAGGTCCGCGGTGGGGCCGGTGCACACGCCCCCGTAGCTGTTGCCGCGGCGCCCCTGATAGTAGCCGTTCTCCGGGGTGCAGTACTGCTCCACCCCCTCCTCGTGGCCGCGCAGCCAGGCCTCGCTGTCCACCCGCTCGCCGTACTCCTGGCACTTCTGCGCTATCTGGTAGACCAGCCCCTGGCTGCGACCGCGGGCACCGTCCTGCAGCCCGCGCTCGTACCAGAGACCCGAGCGACACTCGTTCTCGGAAACCACCGCGCAGCCGGCCAGCAGGGCGGGCAGCAGGAACAACAGGCGCAGGCTGAGATTTTTCATGGTCTTTCCCCTTTTGCGCCATTGTGCCCGATGTCGATAAACCGCAACTGAATCAGCCGAAGCGCTTGTCCGCAACAAAGGGATTGCTGCGCCGCTCTTCGCCGAAGGTGGACATGGGGCCGTGGCCGGGGATGAAACGCACTTCGTCGCCCAGCGGCCAGAGCTTTTCGGTGATCGAGCGGATCAGGGTGTCGTGGTCCCCCTTGGGAAAATCCGTGCGGCCGATGGAGCCGGCGAAGAGCACGTCCCCCACCAGCGCCAGCCCGCTGGGGCGGTGGAAAAAGATCACATGGCCGGGGGTGTGGCCCGGGCAGTGGTAGATCTCCAGTTCCTCGTCGCCCACCGTCACCCTGTCCCCCTGCTCCAGCCAGCGATCCGGAGTGAAAGTCTCCACCGGGGGAAAGCCGAACATCTGCGTCTGCAGCGGCAGCTGTTCGATCCAGAAACCGTCCTCCCTGTGCGGTCCCTCCACCGGCAATTGCAGCTGTTTGGCCAATTGCGCGGTGCCGCCCACGTGGTCCAGGTGACCGTGGGTGAGGAGTATTTTTTCCAGCTTGAGCCCGCGCTCCTCCACCGCTGAGAGGATGCGCTCGATATCCCCGCCCGGGTCCACCACCGCGGCGCGCTTGCTGTCCTCGCACCAGAGCAGGGTGCAGTTCTGCTGGAAGGGGGTGACCGGAACGGTGTGGAATTTCAGGGACATATTCGAATACCACTACAGACAAAAACTACTTTAGCAAGTAAACCACATAAACTTGGGCGCGCGCGACCATGACGCCCGGCTCAAAGGGCTCGGGGGATGGTTCGGCCACCATGCCGGCGACTTTCGAAGAGGATTTGCCCTCTATATCGCGCGCCGGGTGCAGCATATAACGTTCACCTGCGCGAGTATTGAACTCGGAAATGGAATAGGGCTCGCCGAGCCCTCCACATACACATGGGGCTTATCCGGCAGCGGGTTGGCAGAGACAAGGCCGGCTGAAAGCCACACAAAGAGAGCAACATAAAGTGTAACTATTCAGTACCTTCCAGCCCTCTCGCTGGATTATATTGTTAATCAGGCACGCCATTCCATCGAGGAAAATTTCCCGCCATCACTCACTTCGTGAGATAATTCCCCCACTTCAAGTTCACCACATAGTTGCAAATGACGTTGGGGCAGATCGATATCAAAGCGGCCGTCGCTGATGCGGAGAAGCTGCTCAAGAACGATCCGCAAATCACCCCACCAGTGCGGGCGGTGATGTCCGTGTTGCTGCTCGTCGTCAAGCTGTTGATGACCAAAGCCGGCTTAAACAGCCGAAACAGCAGTATTCCACCTTCCCAAGATCAGAATCGCAAACGCGAGAAGAAGTCCGCCGGTAAGCGTAAGGCCGGCGGCCAGCCCGGTCGCAGCGGTACCACTCTCAAACCCATTGAGAAACCGGACGAGATCCAACTCATCAAGCTGGACCGGCGCAGCTTGCCTCGCGGGCAGTGGCACGAGGCCGGCTATGAGCGCCGTCAGGTGTTTGATATTCGCATCCAGCGCCATGTCACTGAGTATCGAGTCCAGATTCTGGAGAATGAACAAGGCGAGCGCTATGTCGCCGAGTTCCCAGCGGGTGTAACACGGCCGGTGCAGTACGGCGATTCAGTCAAGGCACATGCCGTCTACCTGTCCATGTTCCAGTTGCTTCCCTATGAGCGTGTGCAATCCCTGTTTGCGGACCAGTACGGTATTCCGCTCAGCGCCGGCAGCTTAGTCAATTTCAATCGCGAGGCTAGTGAGCGCCTGGAGCCCTTCGAGGGCTTGGCCCGGGAATGGCTGCTGGCCGAAGCCCTGCTCCATGCCGATGAGACCAGTCTCAATATCGATGGCAAGCGCCATTGGCTGCACGTCCTCTCCGGTACTGAGTGTACCCTGCTTGGCCTGTCTCCAAAACGCGGAACCGAGGCGATGAACGCGATGGGCGTACTGCCGAACTTCACGGGAACGCTGATTCACGATCACTGGAAGCCTTATTACACCTACGGCTGCACCCACGCGGCGTGCAATGCCCACCACCTGCGTGAACTGACCTACGCCCACGAAGAAGAGGGGCAGCGCTGGGCAAAAAATATGCACAAGCTGTTACTGGAGCTGCGCGACGCCGTTGAGCAGGCTGGCGGTGCACTGCCGCCCGATGATGCCAAGCGCTGGCGGACACGCTACCGAAAAATCATTGGCCGCGGCGAGACTGAATGCCCAGAGCCAATGCCGAATACCACTAAGCCGCGCCGGGGCCGAGTCAAGCGCAGCAAGTCTCGCAATTTGCTGGAACGTCTTCGCGACTACGAAGACGATGTGCTGCGCTTCATGGAAAACGCCGAAGTGCCCTTTACCAACAATCAGGGAGAGCGTGATCTCCGCATGACGAAGGTCAAGCAGAAGATATCTGGCTGTTTCCGTTCGGAAGATGGCGCCAGAGCCTTCTGCCTTGTTCGCTCCTACCTGATAACCTGCCAGAAGAATAATGTAGAGCCCAGCGCTGCTCTAACCGAGCTGTTCAACGGAAACTGGCCCGACTTTCTGCAGGAAAAGTTCGAATATCATTCAGAGGGAGCTGAATAGTTACCATAAAGTTTCATGGTCTATTCACCATTTACAAAAAAACCGGTAGGGATATTTAGGAGCGGCGGGGCGGCCATCCGCCCATGGTCGCGATCGGAATTGCAACCACGGTACCGATAACAGCGGACCTGCGGTCCGGCCCTCTCCCCCAACCCCTCTCCCGCAAGCGGGAGAGGGGAGCTATCCTTCCGCTGCCGCAGCAGCTACACCACCGCAGCCGAACGGGGCGGCCTCCCAACCGCCCCGCGCCGCGCGCGGGTCTTCTGCAACAGCTCGCGCAGGTCCTCCAGCAGTTGCTGCTGCACCAGCTCGCTGCTCCAGTAGCCGTCGTGGGCCACCAGTTGCGGGCCCCAGTGGGCGGCGCTCCAGTCCGCCAGCGGGCGGGTCTCGTAATCGCGGTACACCGCCTGATTGTAGGAGGGGCTTAGGGGTTTCAGGGGCCAGCCGAAGAGATCGTCCGGGTGGTAAAAATTCTTCCAGCGGAAGTTGTAGCCGCGGGTGCCGGCGGTGACCGCCTGGATCTGGTCCCGCCCCATCCCCGCGCACCACAGCGGATTGGGGGCGCCCAGGGTGTACCAGTGGCTGAGGGTTTTCAAGCGCAGGAACAGGTCCCGCGCCGAGCCCTTGTGCACGCCCCGCGGGCCGCCGTCGCGCCAGATGCCGTAACTCACACTGGGGCGCTGGGCGTCCCACAGATAGTTGGAGAGGATAGTGCAGCCCACCGAGTGGCTGAGCAGCACCACCGGCGCGTTGTCGGAGGCGGCCGCCGCGGCCCTTTCCAGGGTGCCGTACACCGCCTGCTGGGTCTTGTCGTAGTTGCCGCCGCGCTGCTGGATATCCCCCAGTTGCGCGGCGCTTTCGGCCAGCCCGTAGAGCATGAATTTGCGCGCGCGCAGGAAATCCATGTCGCGCTTCTGCATCGTCTCGAACACCCGATCGATATTCCCCTGCAGGTGCCCCTGGCACAGGATGGTGTCGCAGTGAATGCGCGCCCAGTCGCCGCCCAGTTTCTCGCGCAGCGCCGCGAACAGCGGCTCGGCGAAACGCTCGTCCACCGCCCCCATGCCCGGCGCCGCCAGAATGACAATATCGGCCATATTCGCCTCTTTCTTATTGTGCCACGACGCCGCTCCCCGGACGTGGGAACGGCGCCGCCGAATTGAGCGAAGCTACCACCTCACCTGCTGTTTGGAAAGAAAGGCCGGCCTGGACCGGGGGGAGGAGGTCACACAGCGGTAACCAAGGCAGACTCGGAGTGCACAATTGCGCCTGTGAGAAGGACGAATCCCAGGAGTGGCTGGCGCGCCTCGACCGCCTGCCCGCCGGCGAGCGCTACCACCACGACTGGGTGGCCGACGCCGACGCGGCCCGGCTGCGCGCCTGGCGCGCGCTGGGGGACCAGGAGGCCATCGCCCCGTGGCAGGAACAACCACTTCGAGCATGCCCACGGCCGCGTTGCCGCTCTTGAAAAGGGCGAGCCATTCCCCTGCGAGCGGCGCCTTCCTGTGAACATTTGGGGCTCTACACTAGTCACTGGCCCCGCGCTGCAGCCAGGCGCGCCAGCCACCGAACTCGGTAATATCCGTGGCGCCGGCGAGCCCATATGCCTCGCAGATAAAACCGCTCAGCCAGCGGCCGTCGGCGACTTCCACCTTGCCGATCCCCAGGGGCGCCGGTATCGCGGCGACAAAGCTGCCGAATGCCTCGCTCGGCAGTCGCCAGACTTCCACTTCGATGGCCGCGCCCTGAGCCTCATCGCGCGCCATGCCGGGGCGCACGCCGTCGCTCAGTGCATAGAGCCGGTATGCGGCCGCCGAACGGGTCCGCGCCACACACTCCCCGCCCCGCTCGGTCAGCTGCCAGTTGAGCGGCTGTCCTTCCAGATGCGCACCGCAGACCACCAGATCAACGGTTTCCGCCGGTGGCGCGGCAGCCCGCTGCACTGCGGCATAGACGGGCGCGAGATCCGTGGCCCCGACGGGTAGCCGGCAATCCCGGTGCAGAAGATCCGCGAATCCGAGCAAGCGGATATCGCTGAACGCCGGCCCGAACAGGGTCACTCCCCAGGGCACGCCACAACCGGTGAAACCCACCGGAACCGCAGTGGCTGCATAATCCAGCAGGTTCATGAAATTCGTGTATCTGCCCAGGGTGGCATTGTGCGCAATGGGCTCCGCCCGCAGTTCGGCGCGGCTGAACAGCGTCGGAGTCGTCGGCGTGAGGACGAAATCAAATCCGGCCATCAACTGGTCGCAGCGGCGCTTCAAGGCGGCCAGGCGATATTGCGCGGCGAAGGTCTCCATGCCGGTCCTGCCGTCCCCCTGGGCGATAATTTCGGCGATAACCGGCAACATGCTGGAGCGGCTTACGGCCTGAGTCGCCAGCGCCCGCTCACAGACCCAGGGCCCCTCGTAAAGCAGGCGCGCGGCCTCTTCAAAGGGAGCGAAATCAATCGCTTCCACTTCCCCACCCAGGGCGCACAACTGCTCGACGCTGCGCTCGAACAGCGCCCGGGTCTCCGGATTGCCGCAGAATTCCAACTGCGCGGGGATGCAAAAGCGAAACCGGCGGTCAATGCCAGCGGAGGCCGAGTGGTGAAAGTAGCGTGCGCGATTGTAGTGCGGATTGGCCCTCGCAAAGGAATCCTCACTGTCGTAGCGAGCCACAATGTCGAACAGGCGGGCCGCATCCTCACAGTTGAGGGTCATCAGGCTGATACAGTCGAGACTGCGGCAGGCCGGCACCAGGCCGCGGCTGCTGAGCAAGCCCTTGCTGGGCTTGTGGCCGATCAGGTTATTGAGGGCTGCGGGCACCCGCCCCGAGCCGGCGGTGTCGGTGCCCAGGGCAAAACTCACCTGCCCCAGTGCCGCCGCAATCGCTGAGCCCGCACTACTGCCGCCGGAAATGTAATCCGGATTGAAACTGTTCCTGGCCTCTCCGTAGGGCGAACGAACGCCGACCAGCCCTGTAGCAAACTGATCCAGGTTGGTCTTGCCCAGTGGAATAGCCCCCGCCGCGACCAATGCCTCGACGACCGGAGCCGATTCGGCGGCGGTATAGGCGAAGTCCGGGCAGGCCGCCGTGGTAGGCAGCCCGGCCAGATCGATATTGTCCTTGATCGCGAATGGCACTCCATAAAGCGGCAGGCTGTCTGGGGAGACACCGTCGAGACGGGCCAGATAGGGCTCCAACTGCGCCTCATCCAGCAGGGTGATCCACGCATTGTAATCGCTCTGCGCCAGGGCCTGAGCGCGGAGTTCCGCGACCAGGGCGCGGACCTCCAGGTCGCCGTTGCGGTAGGATTCGCGCAAGGCGCGCAAACTGAGATTGTGTATTGCCATCGTCTTCCCCCTGCTCACGCTTCCAGTGGCTCGCTTGACAACCAGACCAGCCCCTGCCCTGCGGTGACGGCCTGCCCCTGTTCTTTCAAGAGTTTTTCCACGCGTCCGGCGCGCGACGCCTGCACTTCGATTTCCATTTTCATGGACTCGAGAATCATCAGCGGTTCGCCGGCCGCCACCGCCTGGCCGGGCTCCACCAGCACCCGCCAGATGCTGCCGGAAACCGGACTGTCCACACCCTCGACGCCGCTGGGCAGGCTGAGTTCATCGACGACGGCCGCCCCCTCTTCGTGCTCCCGGTAGGTCAGCAGGCCCCGGGCCTCCCAGTCCGCCAGCTCGGCGGCAAAAGCGTCTTCGCGGCGGCGCTGGAAGTCGGCAATGCCGGGGGCTTCCGACTGCAGGAATGCCTTGTATTCCGCCAGGTTGAATTGTGTCTGCTCGATTCTCAGCGGATAATTCCCCAGCGGGAAATCCCGCCTGATCTGCTCCAGCTCCCCGGCACTCACCGGATAGAAGCGAATCTGATCGAAGAAGCGCAGCAGCCAGGGCTGCTCGAACACCTCCGTCTTGCGGTAGCGGTTCCACATCTGCAGGGTGCGGCCGACAAACTGATAGCCGCCGGGCCCCTCCATGCCATACACGCAGAGGTAGGCGCCGCCGATCCCCACCGAGTTTTCCGCCGTCCAGGTGCGAGCCGGGTTGTACTTGGTGGTCACCAGACGGTGGCGCGGGTCGAGGGGCGCGGCAACGGGAGCGCCGAGATAGACGTCTCCCAGCCCCATCACCAGGTAGGAAGCGTCAAACACGATACGCCTGATCGATTCCAAATCCGGCAGGCCGTTGATACGGCGGATGAACTCGAGGTTGCTCGGGCACCAGGGCGCATCGGTGCGCACCGACTGCATGTATTTTTCGATGGCCTGCTGACAGGCTGTGTCGTCCCAGCTCAGCGGCAGATACACGATGCGCGAAGTCAGGGAGAGGTCGCCGACCTGCTGCAGTGCCTGACACGCCGTTTGCAAATGCTGCAGCAATCGATGCAGGTCGATGCGCAACGGCCGGTAGTGAACCTGCAGCGAACGGATACCCGGGGTCAGCTCGAGAATGCCGTCGAGCGGATGCTGTTGCAGCCACAGCATCAGGGCATGCACCTTGAAACGGCGCTCGATATCCAATTCCTGGGGCCCCAGCTCTACCAGCAGGAAATGGTCCCCGGCCATACGGATGACGACCTCTTCACCGGCCACGTTGAACTGGGCCAACACCGGCGACGGCAGCTGTTCGTGTTCGACAGGTACCACATCCGCCAGTGTATTCAATGGCGCCATTTCGCCCAGCTGCACGATCAGTTCTTCCCGCCGGCGCTCCAGCGCCACCGCCTGCTCGTGGGTGACCGGCTGGAAGCGAATGCGGGCACCCGCTTTCAGCTGCCCCAGTTTCCAAAGGTCTGCCTGAATAACGGTCGCCGGACAGACGAAACCGCCCAGCGACGGCCCGTCCGGGCCGAGGATCACCGGCATGTCACCAGTGAAATCGACGGTGCCGAACGCGTAGGCATTGTCGTGAATATTGGACGGGTGCAGACCCGCCTCGCCGCCGCTTTGACGGGCCCACTCCGGCTTGGGCCCGATCAGGCGCACCCCGGTGCGGCTCGAGTTGTAGTGCACCTCCCATTCACTATTGAAAAAGGTCTCTATATCCGCGGGGGTAAAAAAGTCCGGCGCGCCGTGAGGGCCGTAGAGCACGCGCAGTGTCCAGGTCCCGGGTATTTCCGGCCGCTGCAATTCGCCCAGCCGCAGTTCCGGCACCACTGCCGGCCCGGCCTGCTCTGCCAGGTGCAACACGTCCCCGGCCCGCAAGGCCCGGCCGGCGTGGCCGCCGAACTGCCCGAGACAGAAAGTGGATTTGGATCCGAGATAGTCCGGGCACCGGACCCCGCCCGCAACAGCCAGATAGGCGCGGGCCCCGTTGCCCAGTACCCTGCCGAGTTTCAGCACCTGGCCGGCCACTACTTTTTGAGTCTGGTAAAGTGCTATCACTTCGCCATCCAGTTCCGCTTCGATCGCTGCCCCGGTAATGGCGATGCAACCGTTGCGACTGAACTGGAGCGTCGGCCCGTTAACGGTAATTTCCAGCGCCGCGGCCCCGGACGCGTTGCCCACCAGTTGGTTGGCGAGGCGAAACGAGAGCGAATCCATGGGACCCGACGGCGGCACACCGATATGCCACAGCCCCTCGCGCCCGGGGTAGTCCTGGATGGTGGTCTGGGTGCCGGCTGCCAGAACCCGCACGCTGGCCGGCTGAAAGCGATGCTGCGCGAGGCTGCGGGTCAGCAGCTGCCCTGCTGCGCATTCCGGTGTGCGCAGAACACTGCCGACGTAGTCGATATTGGTTTCTATACCATATATCGAACTGGCGTCCAGGTGCGCGCAGAGTTGCGCCAGCGCCAGTTCGCGACTTTCGGCACTGACAATGACTTTTGCCAGCATCGGATCGAACAGACCGGAAACTTCAATGCCCGCCTCTATCCAGTGGTCGATGCGCAGCCCATCCGCCTCCGGCCAGATCACTTCCGACAACAGCCCCGCCGACGGGAGGAAATCCTGATCCGGGTCCTCGGCGTAGACCCTGACCTGAATGGCATGACCGCGCGGCGTCAACTGCGCTTTGAAATCGAAAAGACCGATTGGACTGCCGGCGGCCTGGCGAATCATCAGCTCCACAAGATCCAGGCCCCAAACTTCCTCCGTGACCCCGTGCTCCACCTGCAGGCGGGTATTCACCTCGAGAAAATAAAACTGCTTGCTGTCGACATCGAAAATGAATTCCACCGTACCCGCGTTGCGATAGTTGACCGATGCCATCAGCCGCTCCGCTGTCCGGTGCAGCTGCTCCCGCACAGTTGCCGGCAGGTTGGGCGCGGGGGTCTCTTCAATGACTTTCTGGTTGCGCCGCTGCGCCGAACAGTCCCGCTCACCCAGGGAAATGGCATTGCCGAGGCCGTCGCCAAATATCTGTACTTCGATATGGCGCGCGCGGGCGATGTACTTTTCGAGGAAAACGCCATCATTGGCGAAATAAGTTTCACTCAACCGTCTTACGCTGTGCCACGCACTTTCCAGTTCGCTTCGGTCGCGACAAACCCGCATGCCAATTCCACCGCCGCCTGCGGTACTCTTCAGCATCACCGGATAGGACACGGTTTCCGCCCAATCGATGGCGTCGGCCAGTCTTGTCAACAGGGGCGAACCGGGCACCAGGGGCACACCGGCGTCTTCGGCCGCCCCGCGGGCGCGGTGTTTCAGGCCAAACAGGCTTATCTGCTCGGCAGTGGGGCCGATAAAGACAATGTCGCGCGCCTCACAGGCTTTGACAAAATCCGTATTCTCACTCAGAAAACCGTAGCCGGGGTGAATGGCGCCGGCGCCACTCTCCTCAGCGGCCTGCAGTATCCTATCGATTTTCAGGTAGGTCTCGGCAGCGCTGCCGGCGCCGAGACTGATAGCAGTATCGGCCTGCCGCACATGCAGTGACTGCGCGTCGGCTTCGTTGTATACAGCGACCGCATGGATGCCGAGACGTTTCAGAGTGCGGATGATCCGCGTCGCGATGGCGCCGCGGTTGGCCACAAGCACCTTGCGGAATAATCCATTTTCAATCATGGCGAACACTTGAGCGTGGAGCGGGCCGTCCCGCATTGGCGATACGGTGTTGGGTCGTCCCAATACCGGGGAGCGTTAGCTGTCCCAGACCAGTAGTTCGATAGACGTGGGGTTGTATCCGTTACAGGGATTGTTCAGCTGCGGACAATTGGAAATCAGCACCACCACATCCATAAGTGCCTTCAGTTCCACATACTTGCCGGCGCCCGAAATACCGTCAGCGAAGGTGAGGCCGCCGTCTGTGGTGATGGGCACATTCATGAAGAAGTTGATGTTGTGGGTAATATCCGCCTTACTCAGGCCGAATTCTTCATGCTCCTGAATGGCGAGCATCCAGCTGTCCCTGCACGCGTGCATAAAGCGCTTTTCCAAGCCATAACGCACCGTATTGGACTCAGTGGCACAGGCGCCACCGAGCGTGTCGTGACGCCCGCAGGTATCGGCGACAATTCGCAGCATGTCATTGTTTTCGTTGGTTTTCAGGATGGACCCTGCCGTCAGGTACACATTGCCCTGCTCCCGCAGCGTGTTCATCGCGCAGTAGCGCTCCCCCGGATCGTCAGCCCTGTAAAACAGGGTGTCGGCAGCTTGGTTACCCTCCAAATCGAGGATACGCAGGAACTGGCCCTCGCGGACCCGGTGAATACCATAGTCTCCCGCCTTGATCACCCGGCGGAAAACGGCATCTTCAACATGTAAATTGCTGTGGACAATCATGGATATCCCAATAGTCGATTTCTTGATTGCGGGGCCGGCTCAGGTACCGGCGACCGACGGTTCTTCCGCCCGAATGCCGGCGGCCCCGAGCCCAAGGTGATACAGCGCGTTGTTCTCAAACCCCCTTCTGTTTTCATCACAGTGATTCAAACAGGGATCGTCCGCCCGTATCTCCCGGGATTCAGACAGTTCGAGCTTGACCGGCCGGCGCGGATAGGTCTTTTCCCTGCTGAGCGGATGGGGACAACTGTGCAGAATTACCAGAGCATCCATCTCAAATCGCAAGGTGACCCTGTCGCCGGCGGCTGCCCGCCGACCCAGTTGCAGATTGCCCTGCTGGTCCGTTTCGACCCGGCTGAAAAAATTGACATTCGCCGGCATGTCGCGGCGGCTCAATCCATACTTGACCAGCTCCACCAGAAAGCTGTCGCGGCCATTCTGCTGCCAGAGGTTTCTGTCGCCCTGGTAATCGCGACCGCCCCACCGCTGGCGGACAATATCGGCATCGCTGTTGCCGCAGACAGTGTCATGCCAGCCAAAAGTGTCCTCGACAATCGAACAGAAGATCCGCCCCATATCCGAGTAGAGACAGTTTCCCCGGGTAAGCTTGAAGGTATGCTGACATTTCAGGGTATCCGGTGCGTTGTATTTCTCGGCCAGCAGATTCGGGTTGTACATCAGCAGGCCCACATTGGCGCCGCCTTCCAGGTCCGTCATGGTCAGGCTGATGCCGCGGCGCACCACCAGAGACCAGTGCGCCGCGGGAGAGAGGGTTGTTGTATAACGGACTGCGTTTGAACCGGGATTGAGAATATTAAGGCTCATGCTTGTTTAAACTCCAGGAGTGCCAAATTCCACTGTTTTTATGTCCATTGACCTTGTCGCGCGCCCTTTGGTGTCAGACCCCGACGGGAATTTGCGCTGATCGCGCGAGTGATTCCCTAATCTTGTCGAGGCTCTGCCGGTCGGTTTTCCCCACGGGCAGATCAAATGTAATGGTGCTGCCAAAGCGTTCTGGTGCCTGCGGATCCATGCGACATTTGTCAAACACCCAGAGCCGGGTTCCCAAATAGAAGCCCTCGCTCAAGTCGTGGGTGACCATGAATACGGTCAGCTTATGCTCCCCCCACAGGCTCAATACCAACTGATGCATGTCCTTGCGGATGCCCGGGTCGAGCGCGCCGAAAGGTTCGTCCAGGAGCAGCAGCCGCGGCTGCTTGATCAGGGCCTGGGCGATGGCCAGGCGTTGCTGCATGCCCCCGGATAACTCGTGGGGGTATCTGAACCTGGCGGGCGTCAAGCCCACCGACTCCAGCCAGTGATCCGCTTCAGCCAGGATGGCCTTTCTGGCGCTGCCGAATACCCTGCCGAAAACCGGCCCGCATTCGAACTCGCGCCCAAGAGCCACGTTTTCCCTGACTGTCAGGTGCGGAAAGACCGAGTATTTCTGAAAAACAATACCCCGGTCCGGGCCCGGCTCATCGGCGATGGGCCGGCCATCGAGCAGTATGCTTCCCCTGCTCGCCACCTCCGTACCGAGCAACAGTTTCAGGAAGGTGCTTTTGCCGCACCCCGAAGTTCCTACCAGCGTAATGAATTCTCCACTGCCTACCTGCGCACTCAGATTTTCGAGGACGACATTGTCGCCATAGTTTTTCCACAAATTCCTGAATTCAATCATGGGTTTCACTCTCTTTGCACAGGCGAAGTCGACAACAAAAATCCGGGCCGCCCATTCTTCGGCTCCTATTTCGCCGCGTGATACCAGGGGAACAGCCGCTTACTGCTCTGCTGCAGGAGGCAGTCGATAAGAAACGCCAGCAACGTAATCCAGGCCACATAGGGCAGAATCACATCCATCGACATGTAGCGACGCACCAGGAATATGCGATAACCCAAGCCGTCGGTAGAAGCCACCGCCTCAGAGGCAATCAGGAATAACCAGGCCGCGCCCAGGCTCAGGCGAACTGAGGCGAAGAGCCGCGGCAGTATTTGCGGCAACAGCACCCGGAAGATGATCTGGCCCGAGTTGGCGCCGAGCGTCATGGATTTGACCAACTGCTCGCGCGGCAGCTCACAGGTACGCTGATAGAGGTCGCGAATCAGGAAAGGGGCAACGCCGATCACGATAAGCACCACTTTGGAAACCTCGCCAATACCGAAAACAATAAAAAGTATCGGCAGCAGAGCCATCGGTGGAATCAGTGAAATCACTGTGATCACCGGTGTCAGGCTGGCCCCGAACAACGGAATGGCACCTGTCAGCAGACCCACGGTCAGACCGATGGCGGCCGCAATCGCCACACCGCTCACCAGTCTTTTCAGGCTGCTTTTTGTATCTTCCCACATCAGCAGTTCGCCAGTGCGCTTGCTCGGGGTTAAGGCCATCCGCTCCATCGCATCGTGTATTTCGACGAATCCGGGCAACAGCTTGTCCTGCGGGTTTTCTGCCTTGCGCACCGTGGAACCCCACTGGTACACCAGCAGGGCCAGGACAAGTGGCAGTATCCCGAGAAAGGCCCGCGTGACGGATGACGGTTGTCGGTTGATCAGACGCTTCATGGCGAACTCTTATTGTTTAATAACGACTCTCAAGCAATTTTTTCGTTACAACTTGTCATCGGCGGCCAGCTGCATATATTCGGGGTTGAAGCGCAACATGACATTGGCAGCATTGCCGTAGATGCCGGCGGGAGTTTCAATGCCGATGAATTGCGCATCCGGCGCCCCCTCACCGAGCAGTCCGTGGTCAAAGGAAAACTCGGCGATATCCGCCATGGTCTTCTTCAGCTCCGGACTGTGGACAAACTCCACCGCGTCGCCGGGCTGGTAGAACATCTTCGTAGACGCCAGTTGTGATTCATAACGCGCGAGATCGGCGCCTGAGGCAATGCCCATATGTTCACGCACGGATTCATCGCCCTGCATCTTTTCCATGATCTCATACCAGGCACCTACCAGGGCCTTGCCGAAAGCGGGATATTTATCGAGGGTTTCGGTATGCACAACAAGCAGGTCGATGATTTCGCCGGGAATCTGCGAACTGTCGAAGACCTGGTTGCTCTTCGGCATGTTCAGGATTTCATTGACCAGAGGGTTCCAGGTGGAAACGGCTGTTACCTGATCTGTGCCGTAGGCGGCGACCATATCGGCGTCGGAAGTATTGACCACCTGCACGTCGCGCTCGGACAGCCCCACCGAATCGAGCGCCCGCGCGAGCAGATAATGGGAAACACTCAGCTCTACCAGATTGACTCTCTGCCCCTTGATATCCTCGATAGAGGTTTTTTCCTTGAGGATGACAGCGTCGTTGCCATTGGAAAAGTCGCCGACGATCAGCGCCGTGGAATCGACACCGCCGGCGGATGGAATGGTAAGAGCGTCCATGTTGGTCATGGCGCAGGCGTCGAAGGCGCCCGCGCTATACTGATTGATGGACTCTATGTAGTCGTTGATCTGTACAACTTCGATATCGATATCGTATTTTTTCGCCCACTTGTCGATGATCCCGGAACTGTCGCCATACTCCCAGGGCATCCAGCCGACATAAATAGACCAACAGAGTTTGAAACTTTCTTTAGCCTGCGCGGGGATAATACAAAGGGTGGATAGTGCAGCGACCAGGAAAGAGCGTATAAACAGCTGAGAAAAAAATGATTTCATAGCGGAACCTTTCATGTGGTTATGGTTATACACGCAGAGGCATTCCCGGCACTATTGCCGAAGTATCCTCCCGGGCTTTTATCCCGCCGTGTAACCTTCCTGAGATGAGCGCCGCGCTCATCCCGATACCCACGAAAGGTCGACAGCTCTCGGTCCAGTCATCAGTCAACTGATCGGAACCCTAGCTGTCCATTGCACATTGTGAAGAGGCGCTTCTGACGCTGACCTAGGTCTGCGACTATCCGGCCCCATTACCGCATTCTTTTTGAGACCACCAAGAATGCTCTGCACCCTGATTGCAGCAAAAGCCATGCCAGACTTCTCCCTGGCCCGCCGCTGGGGGATATCAGCCAGTGCGCCTTCCGGCAGCAACCTTCGAATTGCACTCTCTTGGTGCCTCACAGTCGCCGGACGCCCCAATATGGAGCTCTCACTGTTCCGTGGACAGCTCAGCCCAATGGGTCACCCGGATCACCGTGCAGGCTCCGAGAACGGAAAGACAACCCGCGCCAGCGCCCCCACCACACCTCCCGCAAGCTGCCGGAGAGGCACTGGGATTCCGCCCTCCCCCTTCCTCCCAACCGGGGAGGAGGCGCCCGCCGTCCCGCGCCGCCATACTCACCCTATCCTTGGAAAATCGTCCCGCAGTCGCCCTGCGGACGCAGCGAATAATGCAATAGGCAGTAACCCATGAGTGTGAGTGGCAACACCATCAACGGCGACAAAACGGAATGGTGGCGCAACAGCGTTATCTACCAGATCTACCCCCGCAGCTTCTGCGACGCCAACGGCGACGGCATCGGCGACCTGCCGGGCATCACCCGCAAGCTCGACTATGTGCAGTCCCTGGGTGTGGACGCCATCTGGATATCGCCCTTCTTCAAATCGCCGATGGTGGATTTCGGCTACGACGTTTCCGACTACCGCGACGTGGACCTGCAGTTCGGCTCCCTGGCGGATTTCGACCGCCTGATCGAGGCCGCGCACAGCCGCAACCTCAAGGTAATCATCGACCAGATTCTCAGCCACACCTCCGACCGGCATCCCTGGTTCGAGGAGAGCCGCTGCGGCCGCGACAATCCCAAGTCCGACTGGTACGTCTGGGCCGATCCAAAAGCGGACGGCTCCCCGCCCAACAACTGGGTGTCCGTATTCGGCGGCCCCGCCTGGAGCTGGTGCACCCGCCGGCGCCAGTACTACCTGCACAATTTCCTCAAGGAACAGCCGGACCTCAACCTGCGCAATCCGCAGGTGCAGGAACAGCTGTTGACCGATATGGAATTCTGGCTCGACCGCGGGGTGGACGGCTTCCGCCTGGACGCGGTGAATTTCTATTTCCACGACCGCAGCCTGCGCGACAACCCCGCGCGCCCGCTGCGCCTGGACAAGAACGGCCTGCCGCCGGTCAACCCGTACGACTATCAATGGCACCTGCACGACAAATCCCAGCCGGAAAACCTGCAGTTCCTGCAGCGGGTGCGGCGGTTGATGGACGAGCATCCCGGCACCGTCACCATGGGCGAAGTGGGGGGCGACAACACCTACAGGATCATGGCCGAGTACACCACCGACCGGCGCCTGGACATGGCCTACTCCTTCGACCTGCTCACCGAGGAGAGCAGCGCGGAATTCCTGCGCCGGACTCTGAGAAGTAACCGCGCGGTGATCGAAAAAGGCTGGCCCTGCTGGTCCATCGCCAACCACGACGTGCCCCGTTCCCTCACCCGCTGGAACAAGGGCTTCGACAGCGATCAGGCACTGGCCCGCGCACCGCTGTTCCTGCTGATGCAGCTCACCCTGCGCGGCAGCCTGTGCCTCTACCAGGGCGAGGAATTGGGACTGGAGGAGGCGGAGATCACCTTCGAGGACCTGCAGGACCCCTACGGCATCAATTTATGGCCGGAATTCAAGGGCCGCGACGGCTGCCGCACGCCGATGCCCTGGTTCGACAGCGGTGAGGTGAACGCCGGCTTCTCCAAGGTAAAACCCTGGCTGCCGGTGCCGGAGGGACACCACCACAAGGCTGTGAGTGTTCAGGAGGGCGACCCCCACTCCACCCTGAACCAGTTCCGCGCGCTGATCGACTGGCACAGACAACTGCCGCCGGAACTGGCCACCGCTGATCAGGAAGTGGTGGATACGGAAAACGACCTGCTGGTGTTCTACCGCCGCGGGGCAAACGGCGGGGAATTTCTGGTGGCGCTGAACCTGGGCAAAGACGAAGAGACTTTTGACCTGCCTGAAGGGCTGTCCGATGCCGAGGATATCACCCCAGCGCTTTTTGCCGGCGGGCGCCGGGATGGAAAATTGGTGCTGCCGCTGGCCGGTGCGCGGGTGCTGCACCTTAAAAAGAACTGAGTTAAGTAGGATGGGCAAAGCGCAGCGTGCCCATCACCCTGAATCCGATGGGCACGCTGCGCTTTGCCCATCCTACTCAACTGCTTGCAGGCGAATAGCGCTTGGGCTGTACTCCTCAGGAAATCATAGAAGTCATTATTCAAATGGCGGTCTATGCGGGCTTCCCGGTCGCATTGAACGGGGCCTTTGCGGCCCGGGAAATCTTCGCGAAGCGCGGGCTTATCGAGGCATGGAATTCGGCGCAGCCGGGTCAGGGCCGTGGGGCTTTTGTTGAGTATCGCCGCTTCTCTTCGCCGCTCAGTACCTCGACAAAAGCACGAACCTTGGCCGGACGAAAGCGAGCTGATGGAAAAACCGCATGAATGCCGCCGGCGGGAAGTGACCACTGCGGCAGCACCTGCAGCAGGCGTCCGGCTTCGAGATCGCCGGCAACCGCATAGTCCGGTAGCACCGAAAGACCTGCCCCCTGGCGCACAGCTTCGCGCACCGCGAGGGTGGTATCCAAAAATATGGACGCCTGCACATTGATATTCCGGCGCTCGATCTCGTTTAGGGAAAAACTCCAGCGCAAGGGGTCGCGCAGGGCTGTATTGGCGACAAAAGGCAATTCGGCAATATCCGCCGGGCCGTTGAGCCGTTCAATCTCGGATCGCATTCCCGGTGGGGCGACCAGCAGCTGGCGGAAAGTTCCGATTTGCCGGGCTTGCAAATTGGATTCATCGAGCCAGCCAACACGAATCGAGAGTTCGATATTGCCGGACATCAGGTCGAGTGTGCGATCACTCAAGACTGCATCCACTTTGCAATTTGGGTAACGCCTGGCAAACGCGGCGATAGCCGGCACCACCACGCTGATCCCATAGTCGAAGGGCGCTGTCAGCCGCAGGGTACCGGCAGGCTCCTCCTCCGCTTCGGCCAATTCACCGAAAGCATCTTCCGCTTCACGCAGTATGGAGGCGCAGCGCTGGTAAAAAGCCTGTCCTGCCTCGGTAGGCTGCACTTTGCGTGTAGTGCGAACCAGGAGCGAAGTTCGGAACTCCTTTTCCAGACGGGCAACCTGCTGACTGACCACGGCCTTGGTGATACCAAGACGCTCCGCTGCGGCGGTGAAGGAGCCCGTTTCCACGACCGCAACGAAGTACACAAGGCGTCTCAGGTTTCCCAACTCTCCCAAGCCGGCTTCACTTTGATTGTATGCTTTTACCATACAGAATGTTTATCACGTGTGCATTTAAAGATCAATATCTCTTCCCTATGATGGGCGGCGTCAACAGAGGAATTCGCCATGAACACGACCCTTCGCTATTTGTTTGATCCCCTGTGTGGCTGGTGCTACGGCGCCACACCGGCCCTGTCTGCTCTGCTGGAAGTTCCGGGCGCAACCATCGAATTGCTCCCCACCGGCCTGTTTTCAAGCGAGGGGGCAAGACCCATGGACGACGATTTCGCGGCTTACGCCTGGAGCAACGACCAGCGTATCGCCCGCCTGACGGGGCAGAGCTTCACAGAGCGCTATCGCGAACAGGTACTCGGAGATCGCCGGCAATTTTTCGACAGTGGCCCCACCACCGTAGCGCTGACCGCGGTGTCACTGACGGCCCCGGCACGGGAACTGGTAGCCCTCAAGGCGATACAGCGCGCGCGCTTCGTCGACGGCAAAGACATAACTGACTTGAAATTGCTGGCCTCCCTATTGACTTCACTCGGCCTGGATGAGGCCGCCGCGATGGTGGAGCATCCCGATACGGATCTTCTCGAAGCCAATCGAACCCGCGTTAACCGGGCAGGAGCACTAATGTGGGAACTCGGTACGCGCGGTGTGCCGGTTTTTGTCGCCGACACCGGGAAAGAGCGCCGAATGTTGCAGTCAAGCGCAATCTACTCCAACCCCCGAGCGTTGATTGATCAGTTAAGGGCTGCTTGAACAGCATCACTTTGCCAGCAAGCCCGAAAACCGCCCGAAGTTTCACTTCATTGCATAGAGAGGAAGAAAACCATGAAGACAAGACGCGATGTTCTCAAGACGATTGCCGCAGCCGGCGTTGCAGCGACCTTTATCGGCAGCGGGAGTGCCCTGGCCGCAGAAACCGGCCTGAACTGGAAGCATTTCCCGGCCGGGGAGAACGGCTTCTTTCGTGCCCCGGTATTGATCACCGGAACCCGCGAAGCCATTCTTATTGACGGTGGTTTTACTTTTCCCGACGGCAAAGCGCTGGCTGAAGCGATTCTGGCTACCGGGAAGAAGCTGACCACCATCTACATCAGCCAGAGTGACCCCGACTATTACTTCAGCCTCGCTCCGATCAAGGCGGCATTCCCTGATGCACGCGTGATAGCCGCTCCCGCGACAATTGCCGCGATCAAGGGCAATGTCGACAAGAAACTAACCACCTGGGGACCAAAGCTCAAGGAAAACGGCCCCCAAACCATGGCTGAGATCGTAATGCCGGAAGCTTTCGATGGCCGGACGCTGAGCCTGGAGGGCGAGACCATCGAGATCGTCGATGCCGATGGCCTGGCCAACCGCCGTTATCTCTGGGTCCCCTCGCTCAATGCCATCTTCGGTGGCGTCATGGTTTTCTCTGGCGTACACGTATGGACGGCAGACACGGCGAGCGCGGAGGTTCGCGCAGACTGGGTGAAGAACCTGGATGCCATGGCGGCGCGCAAACCAGCCACCGTAATTCCCGGGCATCTGGCTCCCGGAGCGGCAACCGACGTCTCTGCAATTACCTATACCCGGGACTACCTCCTGGCCTTCGAAGAGGAGTTGGCCAAGGCGGCTGACAGCGCTGAACTCATTGCAGCAATGACCAAGCGCTATCCGGAAGCCGGCATGGGCATCGCCCTGCAAATCGGCGCCAAGGTCGCCAAGGGCGAAATGAAGTGGGGCTGACTGCCACCTTTGCACATCTCTATCGGCTCAAGGATGGAAAAATCGTTAGCATAGAGCAGTACGTCGACAGTGCCATGCTTCGACAGGCACTTGCCGACTAACCAAATGGAACGCCAGCGAGAGTCGCAATCAGGTGGCTCCCGCTGGCGCGATTTGGGAGCTCGCCGCACCGGCACGCGATTGTGTTGAGCATGATAAGCGGTTCGGTCGCATCGGGCATCTGCTCGATGAAGCTGCCAGACTGGGCGATCCCGGCATTGTTGATAAGGGTCCCTTACAACAGCGATATTTTAGTTAAGTTAATGCTTTTAATCTTAAAGTTAACCACCCTGCCCTGCTCGATTCGCTACCAGACAGGGTTATAGTCAACATATCTTGACGACGACCTTTCCCTTAGCACGCCCTTGGGCGAGGTATGCAAGCGCCTCTTTTGCTTGCTCGAACGGAAACACCTTGTCGATCACGGGTTTAATCTGGTCAGCTTCGAGCAGTTTGCCGATTTCGCTGAGTTGAGCCCCATCAGGACGTACAAACAGAAATGAATAGCTAACTTGCCGTTTTTTAGCAAGACGCTTGATTTTACGGCTCATCAAGCCGAATACCAACTTAAACACGAAGTTCAGCCGTTTGACCCGGGCGAAGGCTGCGTCCAATGGGCCGACTAAAGAGACAATCCTGCTTCCGGGCTTGAGAATGTCGATAGATTTTTCGATTGTATCTCCCTTAATGGTGCCAAGTACCATATCGTAATTATGCAGCACTTTTTCAAATTCTTGCTTTTTATAGTCAACCACTTCGTCTGCACCAAGGCTACGTACTAAGGCAAGGTTGCTGGTACTGGTAGTGGTGCCCACCTTAGCGCCAAAGTGTTTGGCCAATTGGATCGCAAAGGTGCCGATACCACCGGATCCTGCGGGAATAAACACTTTCTGACTAGGCTGAATATTGGCACGTTCCTTCAGTGCTTGCCATGAAGTGAGGCCAACCATCGGGATTGAAGCGGCCTGCACAAAGTCCAGATTAACAGGTTTCATCGCCGCCAAATCTTCCGGTACTACCGCGAATTCGGCGAATGATCCGGTACCGAGGTCGAAGATGCTGGCGAAGACGGCATCGCCCGGCTTGAAGCGTGTCACACTGCTACCTACCTCAGTGACCACACCAGCCAAGTCGCTGCCCATCGTGGCGGGTAGTTGAAAATGCAGTACTGCTTTATACATCCCGGTTGGGATCATGTTGTCGACGGGGTTCAGGCCGGCAGCGTGGATCTGCACAAGTATTTCGTTTGGCTTGATTGTCGGTTTGGGAATGTCGGCAAACGCGAGCTGAGCGGATTTTCCATAACGTTTTAAGATAAGTGCTTTCATCATTTTATCCTCGAATTGTTGCTGAGCATAAGACACTTTTTGAATGTGCCTGATGTCCTGGTTAATACTTTGATCGGCATTATTCTTGCCGCTCCCAAGTTTGTGAGCGACCCATCATAGGGATAGCTATAAGTGCGATAGATAAAATCAGGCCAACCGTAGTCACTAATTTCGGAAGAAACATTGTCATGGCTTCCACGGTTGATGTCTTTTTAGCGTCACGTTTTAATACCAATGTTTTAATCATATCTTCTCCAATTTACTGTTTAGGTTGCTTGCCTTGCTGGATGTACGCCAGACGAAAAGAAACGCTAGTCCAAAAACAGCTTCGATTAATACGGCTGTTAGGATGCCTCGGTTGGCATGACCTACAGAAAGTTCATAAATACCAAGTAATGCCAGCACTGTGCAGACCGTGATAATTCCCTGAATCAGTGCTGTACGGGTGACAGAGTGTTCCGCCTTCCTAGCCATGAAAAACATGACTGCGAGCCCAGCATAGAGCACCGCTGTACGGCGGCTGACAAATCCGGCAGCACTGGTATATTCCACGCCCCATTGCGCCAACATCTGTTCAGGAAAAAACATCAATGCGACAGTTAAGGCAAAAAACAAAAAGGAGGTCAGTATTGCCAATAGTCGAAATCTCATCAGTTGTCCCCTTGCATATCGAGCTGCAGGCTCTTGCGGATCGCTTTATCCATCATGGCGGCTGGAGCGAACCTGCGTAAAAATTGTATCTGGCCTGCTGTTTTGCCTGCGGTATAGCGTAACTTGGGGTGCAGAGCCTGAACCGCTTTCATCACCACCTCGACCACGACTTCTGGTGCATCGGCACCGGCCATAGCTTGACTGACAACTTTCGACACCTTAGCACGAACAATTTCATACTCGCCAAGCTTTGCATCGGGTTCAATGTTGTTCGCCTCGAACTGCGTCTTGGTATACGCGGGCTCGATGACCGAGACTCTGATGCCACGCGACCGTAGTTCGTGGTCCAGCGCCTCCGAGTAACCTCCAACCGCGTGCTTGCTGGCAACGTAAAGCGCCACGTAAGGCACAGGGACCACGCCGAGGATCGAGCCGATGTTGATGATTCGGCCGCTGCGTTGACGGCGCATGTGCGGCACCACCGCCCGGATCATCCGCACAATGCCCAGGAAGTTGGTATCGAAGATGGCCTTGGCCTGCTCGATTGAGCTTTCCTCCGCTGCCCCCGGCGCAACACCGAAGCCGGCATTGTTGATCAGAAGATCAATACGCCCCTCCAACCGCAGCAGTTCATCGACGGCTGTTTCGACGGAGGCGTCGTCGGTAACGTCAAGCGCCAGCAGCGGGAATGGGCGCTGGCCAGCCTGGTCTCCCCGTCGGCTCGTGCCATAGACGGTGTAGCCCGCCGCTACCAGTTTGTTGGCCGAAGCCTCGCCGATGCCGGACGAGGCGCCGGTAACAAGTGCTACGCGTTTATTTGTCATCATGAAAAATCCTTCAGTAACTAACTTACAAGACGGTTTTGTACCGCTCTGCGACTTCGGCTTGCTTGATGTCCGAAAGCAGGGCCTGCCGCGCGGCATCGAGGGCATCCCAGCGGGCGGCGTTGTGCAGTGGCGGGATCGTCACGAGTTCACGGCGATCAAAGCCGACCAGCGCTGCATCGACCAGTTCACCCACTTCCATCATCTCGGAGGAGGTACTGATGTCGATGCCCGCACGCTCCCAGATCTCGGTGTAGGTTCCGGCAGGGAGCACGGTTTGGACATAGACGCCTTTGGGCGACAGCTCCAGACTCATCCCTTGGGACAGGAAGAGCACGAAGGCCTTGGTTGCGCCATAGACCGACATGCTGAATTCGGGCGCCAGGCCAACCACTGAGCTGATGTTGACGATCGAGCCTTCGCCGGCCTGCGCGAACCGCGGAGCAACCGCGTTGGCGAGCCGTGTCAGCGCGGTTGTGTTGAGCGCGATGAGCCGCTCGATCGCATCGGGCGTCTGCTCGATAAAGCTGCCGGACTGGGCGATCCCGGCATTGTTGATAAGGGTTCCGATGCGCGTGTCATCGCGCAAACGTGCTTCGACGGCGACCAGGCCACTGGATTGGGTAAGGTCGGCCGGCAGGACATCGACGGCAACGCCGTGTTCCTGTTGCAAACGGGTCGCAAGCGTATCCAGTCGCGCCTTGTCGCGGGCGACCAGTACAAGGTCGTGGCCGCGGCGCGCGAAGCGCTCGGCGTAGATGGCACCGATGCCAGTGGAAGCGCCTGTAATGAGGACGGAGGAAGTGGTGGTCATAGGTTTACTCTCTTGGTCATTGAACAGAAACCGCGATGCGCGGTGTGTATCAGCTTTATTGCGCACTGGCCTCGGCGAGGGCCGGGTAGTCGGTATATCCCCGGGCACCACCGCCATAGAGGGTTGCCGGGTCGAGCGCTGCCAGGGGTGCGCCGGTCTTCAGCCGCTCCACCAGATCCGGGTTGGCGATGAAGGGACGACCGAAGGCGAACAGGTGGGCTTTGCCCTCATTGAGCTGTGCAGTGGCCAGTTCCAGGTCATAGCCGTTGTTGCCGAGGTAGGTGTTCTTGAATCGACGACGCAGGGAGTCGTAGTCGAACGGTGCTACATCGCGCGAACCGCCCGTCGCGCCTTCGACGACATGGAGATAGACGATGCCCAGGGTGTCGAGTTGGTCGACGATGTAGTCGTACTGTCCTTGCGGGTCGCTGCTTGAAATGCCATTGACCGGGGAGACCGGTGAGATACGGATGCCGGTGCGCTCGGCGCCAATCTCCTTCGCCGCGGCCTGGCGGAAATCGTCGACAATGCCCTGGATCTCCTCAATCTCCAGCGCGCGCGGCTCGGAGACGTCGAAGAAACCGTTGTTGACGAAGGTTTTGGTGTCGGCGCGGATGTCTGAAGGCGCGACCGGCGCGGCGCCACCGGGTTGAAGGTCGACATGGGAGATGCGGCCGACGTGCCACAGCTGCACGAAGATCCGTCCACCGTTGGCGTGTACGGCGTCAGTCACCTTGCGCCAGCCGTCGATTTGCGCCTGTGTGTAGAGGCCGGGCGTATCCTGGTAGCCCTGGGCCTGCGCCGAGACCTGCGTGGCCTCGGTAATCAACAGGCCGGCGGAAGCGCGTTGAGCGTAGTAAGTTGTGGCCAGCTCGCTGGGCACCAAGCCCGTCCCGGCGCGGTTGCGCGTCAGCGGCGCCATGACGATGCGGTTGGCGAGCGTCAGGGAGCCGAGGGTGTAGGGCTGAAACAAAGCCTTGTCTGTCATCTTCTTCTTTCCAGTTGATGGTTACCGCCTCTAATGATGATGATCATAATCTAAAGTGTCAAGCACTTTGATTATGATCATCATCAATGTATGCTAAGGTCTTGACGTTGGAAGGAGACTCAAGAGGTATGAAGGTCACCAAGGCACAGGCCCAGCAGAACCGGGCGCGCATCATTGAGACGGCTTCTGCCCTGTTCCGCGAACGCGGCTACGATGGCGTGGGCGTGGCGGAGTTAATGGCGGCTGCCGGTTTTACCCACGGCGGCTTCTACAAGCACTTTCGGTCCAAGGCCGACCTGATGGCAGAAGCGGTGGCCTGCGGCTTTTCGCAGTCGGCAGCAAACACCGCGGGCGTCGACATAGTCGCGTTCGTGAAGCAATACCTGTCTCGGGAGCACCGTGATACGCCTGGCGCCGGCTGCACCATGGCTGCGCTTTGCACAGACGCCGCGCGTCAGCCGGAGTCGATCAAGGAGACATTTGCGGCCGGAATTGAACGTCAGCTGGCAACCCTGGAGCGCGAAGATGGCGCCGTCGGCGAAAGTGCGAAGCGCGAAGCCCGAGCCAAGAGGATCGACACGCTTGCGCATGTCGTGGGCGCGATCGTGTTGTCGCGGGCCTGCCCTGACGATTCCCCGCTGGCGGATGAGATTCTGGAGGTTTGCCGGGCTCGGATTCTCGGTCAGTGTGACCGAGAAGGTAGAGGGCCGGACGGGATCAGCCTGCCGGAATAAATTCAGAGCCCGGTGCAGTCGGCATCTCAGCCAATCTGGCACCCACCACATACCGCAACCGGCTTCGCCGGTAAGGCGACCATCGTCTGATCCGTGATCCTGTCGGTGGGGGCGCGGATCAAGATGAGATGGCTGGACGCATACGGTACCGCTCCAGCGTGGGCTTCTTCCGCAGCAGAAGATAGAGCCTGATTTAGCAACCTCTGTTTAGCTGGGCTTCTATAGGAAAAAGGTGTTGTTCTGTCCCAGGTTGACCACTCCAATTCAAGTGCCAGTAGCCATAGCTAAACGATTTGCTCGTCCGACTGCAAGGGTTGCCGCTACAGTTATGGCGCCATAAACAAGAGCACTCAGAGCGACGACCTGGAAAAGCGACGGCAACCCTGCATCAAAATGCATGACAGCCAACCACCCAACAAAAGCCACGATGATCATACGTGCTGTTCCGGCAAGCACTGGCCAGAGCACACGCTTTGCCCCTTGGCCAGCGAAATAGAGAGCCATGCCGACTCCGATGGCTCCGTAGAAGGGCGCGACGTTCCGCAGATAGCTTGCCCCCGCCGAAAGTACTTGTGGTTCGTCACTAAAAATGGTGAGCCAGATATTTGGAAATACCGCGACGCCAAGCCCGATTAATTCCGTAAAAGCAAACGCAACTGCCGCGCCAATCCATGTGATGCGCTGTGCGCGTTGCACCTGCCCCGCACCAAGGTTGACTCCGACCATGGTCATGATGGCAGTGCCAAGACCAAACAAAAGGGGGACTTGTATATAATCCAGCCTTGAGGCGATGCCATAACCGGCAATGGCATCAGGCCCAAACTTACCTACGGCGGCGGTAACGATCGCAACGGTCAAATTGATCTGAACTGTACCGATAGCTGACAGCAGGCCAACGCCAAGGATGTCCTTGAACAGCCGAGTGCTCAGCGAAGCTGTCGATAGTTTGACAACGCTTTGAGCGGATCGCATGTTCCTTACCAGGAATAAGGTTGCGAGACTGTAATAGACCAGGATCGCTATTCCCGCTCCGGCGACGCCGAATTCAGGAATTGGCCCCCACCCAAAGATCAGGGCCGGCGACAACGGCAGAAGGATTGCGGCTCCCACCAAGGTGATACGTGCTGGTGTCCGGGTATCACCCGCCCCGCGCAGCGCTGCCGACAACAACGCAACGATCCATATCAACGGCGATCCAGCAAAGACGATGTTCGAATAGGTAAGGGCCGCAGAAAGCGCCGCCCCGTCAACGCCCATCAGGTGATACAGGGCGTAGCCGCCCATTATCATGATCGCGGCAATGGCGACCCCCATGACACCGGCTATAACAACACCATGCCAAACCAGGGCCTGCGCATCTTCCCATCGGCCGGCGCCGGATGCCCGCGCTACCGCCGAGGCCAGGCCGCCGCCAATGCCCCCATTCGCCATCATTTGCATCAGCATAAGCACTGGAAAAACGACGGCTACCCCAGCCAGAACATCTGCCCCGAGCGAACTCACGAAGTAGGTCTCCATTACCCCAACAAAGGTCTGAACCACCAGAACTGCAACGGTCGGCAGGGCCAAGCGAAGCATTACCGGCACGATCGGCCCAGCCAGCATTTCAGCGGTCGACTGTCTTGCCGGCGGCACTTGGCTTCGATCTACGCTCGGCGATAATTCAGTCATCACGCAAGCCCAACATTCAGGTTTCGGTTTACAGGGTATTGCATGTCATGATCTCTTTTCTTTACCTGACAGCGATCGTTTCAGATTCGCCGGGTTGCCAACCACCACCGAGCGCCTTAAAGGCAGCGACCGCAGCGCGTGCGGATTCGGTTTGCGCCTGCGCTTGCACATCGGTGGCGCGCAGCAAATTTTCGTCGGCCTGCAGGACTTCGATCAGGCTCACAGCGCCTTCCAGGTAGGCAGCAAAGGAGGCGTCCCGTGCACGGCCGAGGGAATCCACGCCCTGCGCAAGCACGGCAGCCTGTTCCTCGCGCTTGACCAGAGCCGAGAAGGCGTTTTCCACATCCTCGGTGGCACGCAGTACGGCCAGTCGATAGGTCGAAAGCATCTCGGCCTCCCGGCCCCTGGCCAGGTCGATCTGCGCGTTGATACGACCGAAATCGAACAGACGCCAGCGCAGGCCCAGCACGCCGGCGGTCTGGCTGGCGCCGCTGGTGAACAGGTTGGCATCGGACACCGACGTCGCGCCGCCGATGAGTCCACTGAGGGAGAACTTGGGGTAATACTCGGCGATGGCGCCACCGATACGCGCGTTCGCTGCGGCCAGGCGCCGCTCGGCCACGATCAGGTCGGGCCGGCGCCTGAGCAGATCCCCCGGCGTTCCCATCGCTGCGATCTTCGGTGCAACCGGAATGGTCTGGATTTCGGCCAGTTCCGCCCGATGGGTACCTGGCGGCGCGCCCAGTATCACATCCAAGGCGTTCATGGCCGCATCCAATCCTGCCTCGAGGACCGGTACGGATGCCCGGACCTGGGCAAGCGCACCTTCGGCCTGCCGCACTTGAAGTTCGGCTGCCAACCCCTGGCCATAGAGGAGATTGATCATCGAGAGTAGTTCCCGTTGCGTCTGCACCTGCTGGTGGGCAACGTCGAGGCGGGTTTGCAGTCCGCGGATGCCGATGTAGATGTCGGCGGTCTGCGCCGCCACCGCCAGCCGTGTCGCCGCCGCGCCAGCCTCCGAAGCCTGGTACCCGGCAAGGGCTGCTTCCCGCTCGCGGCGCAGGCCACCGAACAGGTCCAGTTCCCAGCTCGCGCCGAGATCGGCGTCGTAAACGTTGCCGTAGCGGTCGAAATCGGGCGCCGTGTTCAAGACTTGTCCCAGCGACGTTTCAACCGACTGGTAGGCCCTGGCTGCCTGGCCGCTGATGTTGCCGGAGGGCAGCAACGCGGCATTCGCCGCCCCGAGTCCCGCGCGGGCCTGGGCGACGCGAGCGGATGCCTGCGCGAGATCGAGGTTCTGCTCCAGCGCAAGCGTGACGAATTGAGTAAGTTGCGGATCGCCGAAACCCGTCCACCATGCGAGGATGTCGGCGCTGGCATCAGTAGGCCGTTGATCTACTGCCGCCTGGCCCAGGTACCGTTCCGGCATGGGCATATTGGGCTGGACGTAATCGGGACCGACGGCGCAGCCCGCCGAAAGACTGGCAACGATGGGTATGGCGATGAGAATGGGAAGGTTGCGTTTGGGCAGCATGGTTTTTTCCGGAGCAAGAGAAAGAGAACTAGACCCCAACATTGTGACCATAATACAAACTGGTCACTTGTTGTCAATCTTTGAGCCCAGCGGTAAGCTGCACCCCATGAGCAAAGCAAATACCTATCCAGTTTCGTCCCGGGGCCCGGCCGATCACGATGTGCGCGACCAGATCGTCGCTGCGGCCACCGAATACTTCAGCCGCTACGGCTACCAGAAGACCACCGTCTCCGATCTCGCCAAAGCCATCGGCTTCTCCAAGGCCTACATCTACAAGTTCTTCACCTCCAAGCAGGCCATCGGCGAGATGATCTGCGCGAACTGCCTGCGCGAGATCGAAACCGAGGTTCGCGCGGCCGTCGACGAGGCCGATCGGCCGCCGGAAAAGCTGCGGCGGATGTTCAAAGCGATCGTCGAGGCGAGCCTTCACTTGTTTTCCGAGGATCGCAAGCTCTACGAGATCGCGGCCTCGGCGGCTACCGAGCGCTGGCAGGCGGTGTGCGCCTATGAGGAACGCATACAGCAGCTGCTCCAGGACATACTGCAGGAGGGCCGGCAGACCGGGGATTTCGAGCGCAAGACGCCCCTTGATGAAACCGCAGCGGCGATCTACCTGGTGATGCGGCCTTACCTCAACCCGCTGCTCCTGCAACACAGCTTCGATTACACCGACGAAGCGCCGGCTCAGCTGTCCGGCCTGGTGCTCCGCAGCCTGTCGCCATGACGCATGGGACACCATATAAAATTTAGTGACTATTGACTAATTTGGTCACCATACTCATAGTGAGAGCCCTGACTGATTCACCAAGGGGACTCTCATGCTCCGCCATCGCTTCATTTCACTCACAGCCCTCTGTGCATTGGCGCTTGCGCTGGCCGCCTGCGGCGAAAAAACGCAACCCGATCCGCGCACCGAAGCGCCGCTGGTGCGTGCCGCCACCGTCCAGGGGGCTAGCTCCGCATCGCGCGCCTTCACCGGCACCGTAGCCGCCCGGGTCCAGAGCGACCTGGGCTTTCGCGTCTCCGGCAAGGTGCTGGAGCGGCTCGTGGATACGGGGCAAAGCGTCCGGCGCGGCCAGCCGCTTATGCGCATCGACCCCGTCGACCTGAAGCTCGCGGCGCACGCGCAACAGGAAGCGGTCGCCGCTGCGCGCGCCCGGGCGAAGCAGACGGCGGATGACGAGGCCCGCTACCGCCGCCTGCAGACAACCGGCGCGGTATCGGTTTCGGCCTACGACCAGGCCAAGGCGACGGCGGATGCCGCCGAGGCCCAGCTCAGGGCGGCCGAGGCCCAGGCCGAAGTGGCCCGCAATGCGACCCGCTACGCGGAGCTGCTGGCCGATGCCGACGGCGTGGTCATGGAAACGCTGGTCGAACCCGGCCAGGTGGTCAACGCCGGCCAGGTGGTGGTGCGCCTGGCCCACGCCGGACCGCGCGAAGCCGTGGTCCAGTTGCCGGAAACCCTGCGCCCGGCGATCGGTTCCGCCGGGCAGGCCAGGCTCTTCGGCAGGGAAGATGTGACCGTTCCGACCAGGCTCCGGCAGCTCTCGGATGCCGCGGACCGCCAGACCCGCACTTTCGAGGCGCGCTATGTGCTGGAGGGAGAACTGGCCGAGGCGCCGTTGGGCACCACCGTCACCATCCGGATTGCTGACGGGAATTCGTCTGCGCAGGATGGCTTTCGGGTGCCGATCGGCGCGCTGTACGACGCGGGCCAGGGGCCGGGCGTGTGGGTCATCAGCGGTGAGCCGACAGTGGTTCACTGGCGGCCGGCCGCGGTCCTGAGCCTGGATGACGATGGCGCGCTCGTCGCCGGTCAGTTCGGGCAAGGCGACCGGATAGTCGCGCTGGGCGCGCACCTGCTGCGCGAAGGCGAGCGGGTGCGGGTGGCCGGTCAGGCCGACGCCGCGGGAGGGGAGGAACGCCAGTGAAAGAAGGTCGATTCAACCTGTCGGCGCTCGCCGTACGCGAGCGCGCCATCACCCTGTTCCTGATCTTTCTGATCTCGCTGGCCGGGCTCGTTTCCTTCTTCCAGTTGGGGCGGGCGGAAGACCCCGCCTTCACGATCAAGGTGATGACCATCATTACCGCCTGGCCCGGGGCCACCGCCCAGGAAATGCAGGACCAGGTGGCCGAGAAGATCGAGAAGCGCATGCAAGAGCTGCGCTGGTACGACCGCACCGAAACCTATACCAGACCCGGTCTGGCCTTCACGACCCTGACCCTGCTCGACAGCACACCGCCTTCGGAAGTGCAGGAGCAGTTCTACCAGGCCCGCAAGAAAGTCGGCGACGAGGCCATCAACCTTCCCCCCGGCGTCATCGGGCCGATGGTCAACGACGAATACGCGGACGTCACCTTTGCGCTGTTCGCACTCAAGGCCAACGGCGAGCCGCTGCGCCAGCTGGTGCGCGACGCGGAGACGCTGCGCCAGCGGCTGCTGCACGTGCCGGGGGTGAAGAAGGTCAACATCATCGGCGAGCAGTCCGAGCGCATCTATGTCGAGTTTTCCCACGAGCGCCTGGCAACGCTGGGGGTTAGCCCGCAACAGGTATTCGCCGCGCTCAATGGCCAGAATGCGCTGACCCCGGCCGGCTCGGTGGAAACCCAGGGGCCGGAGGTGTTCATTCGCCTGGAGGGCGCTTTCGACGAATTGCAGAAGATCCGCGACACGCCGGTGGTGGCGCAGGGCCGCACCCTGAAGCTGTCGGACGCCGCCACCGTCAAGCGCGGCTATGAAGACCCGGCGACTTTCCTGGTACGCAGCGGCGGCGATCCGGTCCTTCTGCTGGGCATCGTCATGCGCGAAGGCTGGAACGGGCTCGACCTGGGCAAGGCGCTGGACGACGAGGTGGCTGCGATCAACGCCGAGATGCCCCTGGGCATGGGCCTGACCAAGGTTACGGACCAGGCCGTCAACATCAGCGCCGCGGTCGATGAGTTCATGGTCAAGTTCTTCGCCGCACTGCTGGTGGTCATGCTGGTAAGTTTTTTGAGCATGGGCTGGCGCGCGGGCCTGGTGGTCGCCGCGGCCGTGCCGCTGACACTGGCGGTGGTCTTCCTTGTGATGCTCGCCACCGGCAAGAACTTCGACCGCATCACCCTGGGGTCGCTGATCCTGGCGCTGGGCCTGCTGGTGGACGACGCCATCATCGCCATTGAAATGATGGTGGTGAAGATGGAAGAGGGCTTCAGCCGCGTTGCCGCCGCCGCCTATGCCTGGAGCCTCACCGCGGCGCCGATGCTCTCGGGCACGCTGGTCACGGCGGTCGGCTTTATGCCCAACGGCTTCGCCCGCTCCTCCGCGGGCGAATACACCAGCAATATGTTCTGGATCGTCGGCATCGCGCTGATCGCGTCCTGGGTGGTCGCCGTGGTTTTCACGCCCTACCTGGGCTTCAAGCTGCTACCCAACTTTAAAAAAGTCGACGGCGGCCACGCCGCTATCTACGACACGCCGCGCTACAACCACTTGCGTGGGGTGCTGGAGCGCGTCATCGCGCGCAAGTGGCTGGTCGCCGGTTCGGTTGCCGGTCTCTTCGCACTGGCCATACTCGGCATGGGAATCGTCATGAAGCAATTCTTCCCGATCTCCGACCGGCCCGAAGTGTTGGTCGAGGTGCAGATGCCCTATGGCTCTTCGATTACACAGACCAGCGCCGCCACGGCGGAGGTGGAAGCCTGGCTGGCCGGGCAGGAAGAGGCCAGGATCGTCACCGCCTATATCGGCCAGGGCGCGCCGCGCTTCTTCTTCGCGATGGGACCGGAGCTGCCCGATCCGTCGTTTGCCAAGATAGTGATCCGCACCGACAACCAGGACGAGCGCGAGGCACTGAAACACCGGCTGCGCCAGGCAATTGCCGATGGCCTGGCCCCCGAGGCGCGCGTGCGCGTCACCCAGCTGGTATTCGGCCCCTATTCGCCCTTCCCGGTCGCCTACCGGGTCGCCGGCCCGGACCCGGAGAAACTGCACGAAATCGCCGCTGAAGTGCAACAGGTCATGGATGCCAGCCCGATGATGCGCACGGTCAACGCCGACTGGGGCACGCGCACGCCCACGCTGCATTTCAACTTGCAGCAGGATCGCCTGCAGGCCCTGGGGCTGACCTCCAGCGATGTGGCACAGCAACTGCAATTCCTGCTCAGCGGCGTGCCCATCACCACCCTGCGCGAGGACATTCGCACGGTGCAGGTCGTCGCCCGTTCGGCCGGCGACGTCCGGCTCGATCCGGCCAGGATCGGCGACTTCACGCTGGCCAGCGCCAACGGGCAACGCATCCCGCTGTCGCAGGTGGGCGAGGTGGAGGTGCGCATGGAGGACCCGGTTATGCGCCGGCGCGACCGCATGCCGACCATCACCGTGCGCGGCGACATCGCCGAGGGCTTGCAGCCGCCGGATGTGTCCACGGCCATCACTCGGCAGCTGCAGCCCATTGTGGAAAAACTGCCGGGCGGCTACCGCGTCGAGGAGGCCGGCTCCATCGAGGAGTCGGGCAAGGCGATGAAAGCCATGTTGCCGATATTCCCCATTATGCTGGCGGCCACCCTGCTCATCATTATGTTCCAGGTGCGCTCCTTCTCCGCGATGGTCATGGTGTTCATGACCGCCCCGCTGGGGCTGATCGGCGTGGTGCCAACCCTGCTCCTGTTCCAGCAGCCGTTCGGCATCAATGCGCTGGTCGGCCTGATTGCACTGTCGGGAATCCTGATGCGCAACACGCTGATCCTGATCGGGCAGATCAAGCACAACAAACAGGCGGGATTGGACCCCTACCGTGCGGTGGTCGAGGCAACCGTGCAACGCGCCCGGCCGGTGATCCTGACCGCGCTGGCGGCGATCCTGGCCTTTACTCCGCTCACCCAATCGGTGTTCTGGGGCACGCTCGCCTACACGCTGATCGGCGGCACCTTTGCCGGAACGGTTCTTACGTTGGTGTTCCTGCCGGCCATGTATTCCATCTGGTTCAAGATCCAGCCCGGCAACGGCGGCAGCCCGGCCCGCGAGGATAGGGCGCCTTTCGCGGGACTGGAGGGCAGGGTGCCTCCCGTGAGACAGATACCACATCCTGAATTTACCTGATCGGAGAGAAACTGCTATGTCTAACTCAACAGTTGTCGTCGTTACCGGCGTGTCATCGGGCATCGGGCGCGCCGCCGCGGAGAAATTTGCCGGGCGGGGTTGCCGGCTGTTCGGCACCGTGCGCAACACGGCAAAAGCACAGCCAATACCGGGTGTTGAGCTGGTCGAGATGGATATCCGCGACGAAGCGTCAGTTCAACGGGGAATCCAGACCATCATCGCTCAGGCCGGGCACATCGATGTGCTTGTCAACAGTGCAGGCGTGACCCTGCTCGGCGCGACGGAGGAAACGTCGATTGCCGAAGCCCAGTCGCTGTTCGACACCAACGTTCTTGGCATCCTGCGCACGACACGGGCGGTACTGCCGCACATGCGCGAGCAGGGATCTGGTCGCATCGTCAACGTCAGCTCGGTGCTGGGCTTTCTGCCGGCGCCCTACATGGGGCTCTATTCGGCATCCAAGCACGCGGTTGAGGGGCTGTCTGAAACCCTGGATCACGAGGTGCGCAAATTCGGAATCCGCGTGGCGCTTGTCGAGCCTTCCTTCACCAAAACCAACCTGGATATCAATGCGCCCCAGGCGGCCGCCAAAATCCCGGCCTACGACACTGAGCGCAGTGTCGTTTCCCAGGCCATTCAAAAAAATGTGCATAAAGCACCGCAGCCCGATGGGGTCGCCAGCACGATTGTCGATGCCGCTTTGGGTGCCTGGAAAATGCGGCGTACGCCCAAAGGCGAGGCCTCTCTGCTGCGCAAATTGCGCCGCTTCATGCCGGCTGGCCCGGTCGAGAAAGGTCTGAGGAAAACGTTTGGACTCGCCTGAAATCCTCGCGCGGACGTCAGGTCGCGTTTGAGAATATTACGCATGCAGCGAATCAGGAGGACCCATGACCCCAACCACCATCGACTGGACTGCACAGCAGGAAGCCTCACGGCAACGTTCGATTGCAGGCGGCGGCAAACCCGGCCTCGCCCGCATGGAACAGCTCGCCGGCAAGACTGGGCGCGAGATTCTCGAAGCCATGATGTGCGGCGAGCTGCCCTACCCGCCCATGAACGAGACCATGAACATGACGCTGCTGGAGGTGGACGACGGCCGTGCGGTGTTTCAGGGCATCCCGCTGCCGCAACACTACAACCCGCTGGGCACTGTGCACGGCGGCTGGTTTGCCACGCTGCTGGACTCGACCCTGGGCTGTGCCGTGCAGACCACGCTGCCGGCCGGGCGCTCCTACACTACGACAGAACTCAGTGTGAACATCGTGCGGCCGGCCTCACACAAGACGGGCCCCTTGCGCGCGGTCGGCAGGGTGATCCACAGCGGCCGCCGGGTCGCCACGGCTGAAGCCCGTATCCAAGACGAAAAGGGCAAGCTTTATGCCCATGCGACCACAACCTGCTTTGTGTTCGACGTGCCGACGGCCTGAGGACAGAAACAACCGAAGCGGTGCTCGACGCGAGTCGCCGCATGTCTGGAAAGCGAGGTGAGACGATGAGTGTCCGCAATGCAGTTCGAATCGTGGTGACGGGAACAGGTATCGTCGGGCCACTGGGGTGCGGTACAGAGAGTGTCTGGTCCCGCCTGTTGGCGGGGCAATCAGGTATTCGTGCCCTGCCTGCCGATCTGGTCGATGGCATCGGCTCCGCCATCGGCGGACAGGTGCCAACACTGGTGGAGGACAGCCAGGCCGGCTACGACCCTGAGCGCAGCATCGCCGCCAAGGAGCGCAAGAAGATGGATCGCTTCATCGAGTTTGCGCTCGTTGCGGCGCAGGAAGCCTTGGCGCAGGCGGCTTGGCAGCCCACAAGCGAGGAGCAGCGTCAGCAAACCGCTACCATCATTGCCTCCGGCGTCGGTGGGTTCGGCGCCATCGCCGAGGCCGTGCGCACCACGGATAACCGCGGACCGCGCCGGCTCTCACCATTCACCGCGCCTTCGTTTCTCGCCAATATGGCGGCCGGGCACATCTCCATCCAGCACGGTTTCACCGGACCGCTCGGGGCGCCGGTGACCGCCTGCGCGGCCGGGGTGCAGGCCATCGGCGACGCGGCCCGGTTGATCCGCAGCGGCGAAGCGGACATCGCCGTGTGCGGCGGTACCGAGGCGGCCATCCATCGCGTCACCCTCGGAGCTTTTGCCGCGGCGCGCGCCCTGTCCACCGGATTCAACGACCGTCCCCGGGAGGCGTCGCGCCCCTTCGACCGCGACCGGGACGGCTTCGTCATGGCCGAGGGCGCTGGCCTACTGGTGATCGAATCGCTGGAACATGCGCTGGCGCGCGGCGCCCGCCCGTTGGCGGAGCTGGTCGGCTACGGCACCAGCGCCGATGCCTACCACCTGACCGCCGGCCCGGAAGATGGTAATGGCGCCCAGCGCGCCATGAAGCAAGCGCTGCAGCAGGCCGGCATTGCTCCCGGCGACGTTCAGCACATCAACGCCCATGCAACGTCCACTCAAGTCGGAGATCGGGGGGAGCTGGCCGCCATCCGGTCCATATTCGGGGCCGGATCGGGGGCGGCAATTACATCGACCAAATCCAGTACCGGCCATCTGCTGGGGGCCGCGGGCGGAATCGAAGCCATCTTCACCATCCTGGCGCTACGCGATCAGATCGTCCCGCCCACGCTGAACCTCATCAACCCCGACGAGGCGGCCGACGGCCTCAATCTGGTCGGCCCGACCGCGCGGAAAATGCCGATCCAGTACGCCCTGTCGAACGGGTTCGGATTTGGCGGAGTCAATGCCAGCGTAGTGTTTCGCCGTTGGGAGTCTCACCGATGAGCCTGCTGCCAGGGGAAGACTCCAGCCATGCCTGAAAACGTGTGGGTGTCCAGGCAACTCGACCATCCCGTCATCAAGGCCTTCAACAATATTCTGGCGTATTCGCTCGCGGATCTCGGTCGCCCGGGGAATCGATCCAATTAAAATTATTCGTTTCTCTTCTTTCCAGCATGCCCCTAAGCTTTCCGCAATCGGACCATTGCCGCAGAAAGAGGAGCAACCCAATGCAAGCGATCGGCTACTACAAACCCCTGCCCGCCGATGACGAACAGTCTCTGGTCGACCTGGAACTGCCCCTGCCCTCCCCGGGGCCGCGGGATATTCTGGTCAAGGTTGAGGCGGTGTCCGTCAACCCGGTGGACACCAAGGTGCGCGCCAATGCTGCGCCGCCGGAGGGCAGCGCGCGCGTCCTCGGCTTCGACGCCGCCGGCACGATCGAGGAAGTCGGTGCCGAAGTGACATTGTTCAAAAAAGGAGACGAGGTCTTCTACGCCGGCGCCATCGACCGGCCCGGCAGCAACAGCGAATACCAACTGGTGGATGAGCGCATCGCCGCGCGCAAACCGGAATCCCTGTCCTTCGCCGAGGCCGCCGCCCTGCCGCTGACTTCCATCACCGCTTGGGAACTGCTATTCGACCGGCTCCGCGTCCCCTACGGCGTAAAAAACCAAAACGGTGCCCTGCTGATTATCAACGGCGCCGGCGGGGTCGGTTCCATACTGACCCAAATCGCGACACGCCTGACCGGCCTGACGGTAATCTCCACCGCCTCGCGCCCGGAAACCGCCACTTGGTGCCAATCCATGGGCTCGCACCACGTAATCAACCACCGCAACCCGCTGGATCGCGAATTGGAAGAGATCGGCATTCCCAAGGTGCGCTACGTCGCCTCCCTCACCGGCACCGAGCAGCACCTGCCGGCCATCATCGAACTACTCGAACCCCTGGGCGCGATGGCGGTGATCGACGATCCGGCGACGCTGGATATCAAGCCCTTCAAGAGCAAAGGCCTGTCGGTGCACTGGGAATATATGTTTGCCCGGCCGGTTTACCAGACAGCGGATATGATCGAGCAACATCGCCTACTCAGCGAGGTCGCCGCGCTGGTGGACGCCGGTGTGCTGAAGACCACGATGAAGGAAGAGCTCGGCACCATCAATGCCGCCAACTTGCGTAGGGCGCACGAGAAGCAGGAGAGCCGGCGCAGTATCGGCAAGAATGTGCTGGCAGGCTTCTGAGCTACCAGAGCGGCTCGCGGCAGAAATTTTCCCTCTGAATTTTCGGGGGCCGGTCTGAATAAGGCCGGCCCCGTCACCGAATAGAAAGGGCAGGTATCCGAGACGCGCCTCCTCAATGGTGATTGAGCAAGACTGCCGCTGGGCCGATCCGGTCAGGCAACCTGCTTATCCGGACAGTGAAATTATTTAGTGGTGGTGTTTCATCCAATCTTCCGTACCACCCTCATAGTCGAGGACATGGCGGAATCCGGCCTTTTCCAGTTTTTTGGCGGCTTCCGGCGAGGCAGGGCAGTCGAAGTTCGCGCAATACACGACCACTTCACGGTCCTTGCCACCGGCGACTTTTTCCACTGTTTCGACGAAGTCGTCGCTATCCTCGGGAACATTGATGGAAGTGCGGATATGTTCCTTTTTAAATTCCTCCCGGGGAAGGACATTGATAAGCACAAAGTCCTCCTTTTGGGTTTCATTCATGCGTTCCAGATCCTCACGGGTGATGGCCTTCATAAGTTGCTCCATGGACTGTTGTGGTTCCGCCGGCAATAAAGCCGACACCTGATCCAACATCGCTCCGCCGTGAAAAGAGGCAGTAGGGTGTTTGGTAGAACCATTGTGGCACAGGCTCTCTTCCCCGCATGGTTTCCAACGTCTTTCTTAAATCAACAGGTAACTACTGAATGGCACTAAGTTAAGCCCCGAGCTGCTCCCGCCCCCTGAGGATTGCGCTGTAGGAGCCTGCTTGCAGGCGAACATTCCCGGTGCCCTGCCGCGACCTCAATTCGCCTGCAAGCAGGCTCCTACAGGGGGATTTCACTTAACTTAGTACCATTCAAGTAACTACTCACCCCGACAGCTCCCTCTCACCCCTTTGGGGGACAGGGTTGGGGAGAGGGGAAGACGGTCAACGCCCCCTCCCCCGGCCCCTCCCCCGCAAGCGGGAGAGGGGAGAGTAGCTACAAAAAATAAAGCGCCAGCGCCGACTGACCAGTCGACGTCGTCGATGCCAATGAGTATTTTCACGCCCAGCGAAGTTTTGGCATCAGGCGATGACATTGTTACGACCTCGCTCGCTTCTCAAACTTCCTGACTACCAACGCGTATGCCTCGTCCAACAGGGGAAGCAATGACTCGAAAACTTCACTATCCGGATTCAATACACAAACCCAAGACATCCAGCCGTATACGGGGTGAGGCAAAATCCTATTCAGCTGAGTAAAGTCATGGCCCGTCTCTACAACACCTCCTGCTGGGGGTCTACCCGGCTGCTCACCGAAAAGGCGGCGGTATGACTCCTTACTCGCCCCGAAGTTGAAGCGGTAAACGCCTTCACGATCAAGACTGGAACCTCTGTCATTCTCTCCATCCTTGTCTTTGAGTGTTGCGAAGTAAACTCCACGCGGAAGCTTGCGGCCGGGATTGTAGAAAAATGACTGCTCACCCCATGCATTGGTGAGCACTATTCCCGTATATCGTTCGAGAACAAAATTCGAAATCTTTTCTTTCTCCATGGCGTACCTATAATTACAGTTTTTGGATTCAGCGGACCGGATTAAATACCGCTTATTCCGATCCGCGATAACGATCTATGAAACTTCAGGAGGCCCTTCTGAAATGCATAAATCGCATTTGGCTCTTATCAATGAGGTCGAATAACTCGATGCTCTGGGGAATAGTCATAACCTCTTCAACGGCTACGTATGCAGATACCGCCCCATTTTACGCAGTTGGCCAACATATTTAACGCCCGCGGCCTCAAGCATGCCTGCCCAGGTTTCGCAACTTTGGAAACACGTCTCCTCCTATCCTATCGATCCCTACTGACAGGCTCTGTCAGTAATAGGACGGGGTTTTCCCTCTCTCTAATCCGGGATAGCCGGCGTCAATAACGGGCACCATCTTTCAGCCAGATATCTCAACCCAGGGTTCTGGATGCGGATTTGTAGTAACATCCGCGATCGTCAATAATCAATCGGCATTGAAACTCCCCTTCAACTGAAATTCGAAGATGTCCAGTCTCAACGACCTACACCTGTTTATCGAATTCCCCCGTCTCAGCTTCCTGAGCGCCGCCGCGCCCAGCCCGGAGAGGACGCCGGCGGGATCGTTTGGGAGAGCAAAGTGAAATTCTGGCGCTGGGAGAAAGGCAGGCAGAATACCGGCTATGAGAAATTACTTCTTCTGGGCTTACGCTGGCCGCTCCCCTTCGACCTCTACCTGCTGCGATTCAGGGAAGGGGTATGTATCCCACCGCATACGGATCGGGTGAAGTCCGGAAGGCACTACCGGCTCAATATCGTGGTTAAGAAAGCGAGGGCAGGCGGAGAGTTTCTGTGTGACTCGCCGATCTATGAAAGCTCAAGAATAAAGTATTTCCGTCCGGACGTATCCGAGCATTCCGTCAGCAAAGTGCGATCGGGTACCAGGTATGTACTCAGCCTGGGCTGGGTCCGCAGAAGCTGATCCCGGTAGACTAGCCGTGGTGGCCTGCAGCAAACGCAGGAGCAATTGCGGGCTAATCAGGACAGCCGCTTACCACTAAGTTAAGCGGAATCCCCTGTAGACAGCGCAATCCTCAGGGGCAGGAGCAGTTCGGGCCCGACCCGGTAACGCGCTGGGGCCACCAGAACCCTTCTTATTCCCAGGCGGGCATTTTCCATAAGCGGGTTGTCAGCCCTGCTCTTGTTGCAGCGCAGCCGGGTCCATCCACACAACCTCCCAGATATGGCCGTCCAGGTCCCGGAAGGCGCGGCCGTACATAAAGCCGTGATCTTCCGGCTCTCTGAAGGAGCTGCCTCCCGCTGCGGTGGCCTTACTGATCAATGCATCGACCTCTTCCCGGCTGTCGGCGGACAGGCAGATCAGCACCTCAGTGCTCCTGCTCGTGTCACAGATCTCCATATCCGGCGTAAAGCTGCTGAACTTCTCACGGGTAAGCAACATGACGAAAATACTGTCGCTGATAACCATGCAGGTTGCGGTTTCGTCGGTAAACCGGGCATCGAAGTCGAACCCGAGGCGGGAAAAGAACTCGATGGATTTTCCCAGGTCGGCGACGGGCAGGTTTACAAAAATCTTTTTGGACATCGCTATTTCTCCGTTAAGGTCGCTATTTGCTTGAGTTTGTACTTCCTGGTCGGACGGCCCGGCCCGCAATCGACATAACAGAAAAATTTTTTACGCCCGAGTCCGGCGGCTCCCCGCCCTCCGCCCGCCCCCAAACAGCCGCTTCAGCCGCCTCACCTACGAAATGTGGCGCGCCGCGCGACTGGTGGTGGACACCGGCATGCACTCCATGGGCTGGAGCAAGGAGCGCGCGATCCAAATGATGGATGTCGGCCTGTGGGAGCCTGCTTGCAGGCGAACAAGAGCGGAACTCCGTGCTCCATGCCGACGACGAACAGGCGAGGCCTTGGAACGGCCCCGCCGGACACCCTGGGTGACGTCGCAGGCGCTGCTCGACCGGATGCTCACCCCCCCTTCGAAAACCTGCTCACCGCCGCGGCTTCCGCCGTGCCCGGGGACCAAGTTTAGTCTGCTGGGCCCGGTCCAGGCAGAAGCTATCGAAGTGGTAGCGCACGGACTGTGCGGCGCTCTATCCAGCCGGGTTCACGCTCAGGCCTTTTTCACAAACTCCGATTTCAGTTTCATGGAGCCGATACCGTCGATCTTGCAGTCGATATCGTGATCTCCCTCCACCAGGCGGATGTTCTTGACTTTGGTGCCCACCTTGACCACCGATGACGAACCCTTGACTTTCAGATCCTTGATCACGGTGACGGTGTCGCCATCCTGCAGTGGATTGCCGTGCGCATCCTTAAACACCTTGCCGCCTTCGGCTTCCTCCGGCGCGGCGTCCTTGGACCACTCGTGGGCGCACTCGGGACAGACGTAGTTTACGCCGTCGTCGTAGGTGTATTCGGAACCGCAGCTGGGACAGTTGGGCAGATCGCTCATGGGAAATCCTGATAAATCACTACAAAGAGCAGGGATTTTACACTAACAACAGGCAGAAGGCCCCGGGCCGCTCAAAGGCGCGGGCCTCCCGCAGAGCGGCGAGGACCGGAAGTGGCGTCCATAAACCGGTTTGGCCGCCGCAATCCCGGCCCGACGGCGGCCAGCAGGGCGCCGCCGACGATCAGCAGGCTGGAAATGGCCAGGACCCAGTTGGATTCGGCGTAACCCGCCAGTACCAGCAGCAGCGTCGATACCAGCGGCGCGCCGTAAGCGAGCACGCCGAGCAGGCGCAGGTCGCCGCGCTTGACGCCGTAATCCCAAGTAAAGAATGCGACGCCCACCGGGCCCAGCCCCAGGCCGACAATCCCCAGCCACTGCATGCTCCCCCCGGGCCAGACCCAGGGCTCCCACAACAGGTGACAGGCGAGGCCGAGTGCGGCAGTGGCGGCGCAGAAGCCGCCAACCGCATCCGTCGGTACCCGGGCCATCAGCCGACAGGCCACCGAATAGGTGGACCAGATCAGCGCGCAGCCGATGGCCAGCGCGTAGCCCGGCCAATAGCGCCATTCGAAGCCACCCTCGCCACGGCCCAGCAACAGCCAGCAGCCGGCCAACGCCATCAGTGCGCCGACGACATGCATCGCGAGCAATTGTTGCCCCGGCAGCAGCGCGGAAAAAATCACAATTAATAGCGGCCACAAATAGGCCAGCAGGCTCACTTCCACCGCCGGCGCCAGCGACATGGCGGCGAAATAGCAGGCGTGATAGCCGAAGAGCCCGCCCACACCCAGCAGCCAAGCGCGCGGCGGCTGGCGCAGCATTTGCATTGGCGAGGGGCCGAGCAGCAAGCCCTTCATCAGCATCAGCAGCCAGGCGATGCCGAAGGTCATCGCCAGCATTTGAAACGGTGGTATGCGGTTATCGGTCAGCTGGGTCAGCAGCGCGAGCGTGCCCCAGAGCAGAATAGAAATACCGCCGATGGCCGTAGCCTTTCCCCGAGTCACTCTGTCGCCTCCATAAATTTCCCGAATAGGTCAGATTAGGGGAGCTGAATGGGAAGTACTTTGGTGAAACGGCAGAAGATTTTGCTCAGCTGGCAGAATGGGGGCGGAAATAGCGCGGCGACCTGCCGAAGTGGCGGCGGAAGCGGTCGCTGAAGGCGGCGGGACTGCTGTACCCGACCCGTTCGGCTATGCGCTGCACACTCAAATTGCCGCTCTCCAGCAGAACCCGGGCCAGCTGCATACGGCGCTCCGTTTGGTACTGCAGGGGCGTCATACCGAAACCATTCTTGAACAGCTCGGACAGCCGGCGCGGGCTCAGGTGGGCGATCGCGGCCAGCTGTGCGAGCGGCAGCGGCTGGTCCAGGTGCTCGTCTATCCAGACCCGTGCGGCCTGTACCCGCCGGTCAATCTGCAGCTTTCCCCCATGGCGCTCGATCAGCAGCTGCACCAGCAACAGCATCATCTGGTGCCGGGCGCGGGAACCGGGGCGGGAGTGTTCCAGTTCGGATCCCAGGAAGACAGTGTAGTGGCCGAGGACGCTGTCCAGCGGGAGACAGGCGGGCAGCCGCTCCAGTTCCGGCGCCAGCGCGGGGGGAATATCGGCAACGATAAAGCGATTGTCATCGCTGGTCGCGGCGAAAGCGTGATCCTCGCCAGCGGAAATGAATGCGCCCCGGGCCTCGCCGACACAGCCCTCGCGCCCGCCGATGCTGGTCAGTAGTGAGCCGGCCAGCGGCAGTACCAGTTGGTGGTAGTCGTGGTGATGCCGCCGGGTCTCCCGGTCGTAGCTGCGCAGGTCGATTAGTGAGTTGGACATGGGCGGATCATAGCACCCGCCTGAGCTGACCAGGTATCCGCTCTAACCGAAACTGCCGTCATTCCGTTTTGATGTAATCGCGCCTCCCCCTCCACCCTACCATCGTTCCCACTTGCTCCCGCTGCGGCTGGGGCGGGCCCATTCCGCGGTACAGGCCGGGGCACACCGGCAAGCCGCTTTGGGGAAAATCGCTGCCTGTTGTCACGTCGCCGGAGCGCGCCGCAAAAGTGCGCGCGGCGGTCAGCACTCGCAAATCGCTGTTTCTGCAAGCTTGCTTGCAAGGCTGTTGTAAGAGAGGTACGCCATGCAAAAACGCTCATCGCTTCTGAAGAAATGTTCATTCGCGGGTGTCCTGCTGCTCGGCGGCTCACTGCTGCTGAGCTCCATAGCACAGGCCGTCGACTACGGCTACGGCCCCAATCCCTATACTTCACGCCAGCAGTCGTACAACCCCTACGCGCGCCAGCAGGCAACACGCAATGGCTCCGCCTTTTGGCGGTCCGACGTACTGGGCGGCACGCCACATATCAAAATAGTGCTCAGTGAGCAGAAGGCCTATTTCTACAAGGGAGGCCGCCTGGCCGGGGTATCTCCGGTTTCTTCCGGCAAGCCCGGCCACCGCACGCCCACCGGCAACTTCCGCATCAGTCAGAAAAAATTGAACCACCGCTCCACTTTGTACGGGCACTACGTGAGCCCGCGCGGCTATGTGCTGAGGAGCAATGTTAACGTGCGCCGTCACCGCCGGCCCGCGGGAGCGATTTTCCGCGGCGCCTCCATGGACTACATGATGCGCTTTAACGGCGCCTACACCATTCACGCGGGGCACGTGCCCGGTTATCCCGCCTCCCACGGCTGCGTACGCCTGCCCTGGCATATGGCGCAAATCTTCTTCCGCCACGCGAGTGTGGGCACCCGGGTCAGCGTTGTACATTAGCGGGGAGTGGAACTCACAGGATTGTTGCGGGGGCGGGCCTTGCGTTCGCCCTCGCAATGGCACTAAGTTAAGCCCCGAGCTGCTCCCGTCCCCTGAGGATTACGCTGTAGGAGCCTGCTTGCAGGCGAACATTCCCGGTACCCTGCCGCGACCTCAATTCGCCTGCAAGCAGGCTCCTACAGGGGGATTCCACTTAATTTAGTACCGTTCAGCCCTGCCCCCCTGAACTGATACTTACAATGCGGTTCCGGCTTTCTCTTGCATTTTCCCCGCCTGCGCCAACTCCTCGAAATATTGTTTCGCCGCGCGGTTCACACGGCCCGCGAGCAGCAACGTGGAAGTCATGGTGGGCACCGCCATGATCGCGTACATACCGATAATGATATTGTTCACCGCGCTGAGCGACGCCACCGCACCGATCACCACCAGCAGCAGGTAGACCGGTGTGTAGTAGCGCTGGTAAACCCCGTTGAACAGGAAGTTCAGGCACTTCACCCCGTAATACCAGTTGGCCACGATAGTGGTGAACGCCAGCGGCACCACCATCATCAACAACAACAGCGGCCCCCAGTGCCCGAACACCTGGGAGAAGGCGCCGGCGGTAAGGGTGACCCCCTCGATACCCTCGCTCAGCTCCCAGGCACCGGTGAGCAGGATCACCAGTGCGGTACAGGTGCAGATCACCAGGGTATCCACAATCGGCCCCACCATGGCCACCACCCCCTCGCGGATCGGCTCGTTGGTCTTGGCCGCACCGTGGGCCATGGACTCGGTGCCGATCCCCGCCTCGTTGGAAAAGGCCCCGCGGCTGATACCGATTTTTATCACCGTGCCCAACGCGCCCCCGGCTACCGCCTGGCCGCTGAACGCATCGGAAAAGATCAGCGCAAAAGCGGCGGGCACCTGCTGCCAGAAAGCTCCGATCACAATGAAAGTCATCGCCAGGTAGAACAGCACCATGGCCGGCACCAGGCGCACCGCCAGCGCGCCGATACGCTGGATGCGCCCCACGATCACCACAGCGGTCAGCGCCGCCAGCGCCACACCAATGGAAAAGTTGAACACCAGCGCGTCTTCCGCGCCGATCCACCCGAGAGGCAGGGCAAAGGAATCCCGCAGCAATTGCACCGCCTGGTTGGCCTGAAACACCGGCAACGCGCCACAGAGCCCCGCCAGGGCGAACAGCAGCGCCAACGGCATCCAGCGCCGGCCCAGCCCCTCGCGGATCACATACATGGGCCCGCCCTGCAGTTCGCCGGCGGCGTCGCGGCCGCGATACATCACCGCCAGGGAGGCGGTGTAGAACTTGGTGGCCACCCCCACCACCGCGGTCACCCACATCCAGAAGATGGCCCCGGGCCCCCCGGTGCTGATGGCCAGCGCCACCCCGGCGATATTGCCCAGGCCCAGGGTGCCGGAAAGCGCCGTGGACAGCGCCTGGGAGTGTGGCACCTGGCCGGGATCGTCGCTGCTGTCGTAGCGGCCCCGCAGCAGGGCCACGCTGTGGCCGAGATGGCGGTAGGGCCTGCCGCGGGAAACGACAAGCAGGGCCAGGCCCCCGCCCACCAGGAGTACCAGTAGCGGGGTTCCCCAAACAAAGGAAGCGAAATCGGCGAGGGCGGAGTCAATGGTGGCGAGTAAAGGCATCAAATCAGTGATCACACAGGAAGAAGGGGTCGGAATGGACATTCTCCGGACAAGCGGGACCGGGTACAAGGCCCCAACTCCGGTGGGACCAACACCCTGTCAGACTAGTGTCCTGTAACGCCTTTAATGACGCATTCAGAGCCCCGCCCAGGTGCCAAGGCAAGGCGCAGTCCGCAGGGAATGGCGTGCCCTTTCCAAGGACTGCAACGCCGCATTGGCGCCTGGGCGGGGCTCCCTTCGGGCAAGCCGATAAGCGGCCATCTGCGTCGTTGCGCTCGCTTGAATTAGCCCGCTAGTCCTGCGCTCGCGCGCCTAGCATCTGGCCGCTTCTCGGCTTGCTGAATGCGTCATTAAAGGCGTTACAGGACACCAGGACAAGAGAGGACAGCTCCACTGCAAATAACCGGCTCCGGCCACTTTTTGTACAATTTTTCGCTAAATAGCTGGCAACCTGCGTCAGATTTGTGTAAATAATAGCCAGTCCAAAATCTCTTTAGCGACCAACGCCAAGGCCAGCGCCTATTTAGCATATTATTGCTATAAATATTGTAAACGTTTACATTGGATGTTAACGTTTTTACATACGGGATCGGAAGGGCCTCCGGGAGTCGTACGAAAAGGAGAAAAAACAATTTAGAAATCAATAAGTTAAGGCAATCAGCCGAAAAGCGCCCGAAAACCCGGGCGGGCGTAGAAAGCAGTTTCAAAAAGCCGTTTCAAAATAATAAACGCTTGCGTACTTACAGCGATGATGCCCACAACCAGACCCAAACATAGGCCCTCGGGTGAAAGATCCGACCGGCACACCGCCCAGCGACAGCGCCTCTGCGCCGCCGTCGCGGTCTGTATTTTTCTGGGAGGCATGGTACCGGCGCAAGCGTCGCAACCGGCGCCGGAGAGCAGCTCTCTCCCCACCCTCTGGTTCGACAGACCGGCCCAGGACTGGGAGCGCGAGAGCCTTCCCATCGGCAACGGCGCCATGGGCGCGGCGGTCCAGGGCGGCATCGCCGTCGACCACCTGCAGTTCAACGAAAAGACCCTGTGGACCGGCGGCCCGGGAAGCGAAGGCTACGACTTCGGCCTGCCCCGGGAGCCGCAAACCAAAGCCCTGGAACAGGTTCGTGAAACCCTCGCCCGCGAGGGCGCAATCTCCCCGGAGGCGGCGGCCGCGGAACTCGGCCGCGAAGTGACCGCCTACGGCCACTACCAGAGCTTCGGCGAGCTACTGCTGCAATTCCCACAGAAGGAAGAAGAAGCCTCCGGCTACCGCCGCGAACTGGATATCGCCAACGCGATTGCCCGGGTCCGCTACCACTCGGGCGACACCAACTATACCCGCGAGTATTTCGCCAGCTACCCGGATCGGGTTATCGCCGTCCACCTGCGCGCCGACCGCAAGGGCAAAATCAGCTTCAAGGCCAGCCTGCGCCTGCCCGACAACCGCAGCGCCGAGCTGACCACCGCGGATGGACGAATCACCGCCAGCGGCCAACTGCACGACAACGGCCTGCACTACGAAACCCAGCTGCGGGTGATCGCCAAGGGCGGCAAAGTCTCCCGCAACGGCAACGGCATCAGCGTCACCGGCGCCGACAGCGCCACCCTGCTGCTGGCCGCGGGCACCGACTACACGGCGGAATACCCCCACTACCGGGGCCCCAATCCTCACAAGTTGGTGGAGGCCGCTATCGACCGGGCGACCCGCAAAGGCTACCCGGCGCTGCTGGCCGACCATATCGTCGACTACCGCGCGCTCTTCGACCGCGTCGCGCTCGACCTGAACATACCCCCTGTAGGAGCGGGCCATGCCCGCGATCAAGGCCAGGATAAACTCCAATCGCGGGCATGGGCGGATAGCCGCCCCCCCGCTCCTACAAATAAGCCCATCGACCAGTGGCTGAAAAACTACGGTGGCGGCGACACCGCCGCCGACCGCGCCCTGGAAGCGCTGTATTTCCAATACGGCCGCTACCTGCTGATCAGTTCCTCCCGCGACGGCTCCCTGCCGGCCAACCTGCAGGGGGTATGGAACAATTCCGCCACGCCGCCGTGGAACGCCGATTACCACGTCAATATCAACCTGCAGATGAACTACTGGCCCGCCGAGGTCACCAACCTGGCGGAGACCACCGGCCCCCTGTTCGACTTTATCGACAGCCTCCGGGAACCGGGCGAATTGGCCGCGGAAAAACTGCTCGGTGCGCGCGGCTGGACCCTGTTCCTCAACACCAATATCTGGGGTTTTTCCGGAGTCATCGCCTGGCCCACCGCCTTCTGGCAGCCGGAGGCCGGCGCCTGGCTGGCGCAACACTATTACGAACACTACCTGTTTTCCGGCGATCTCGACTTCCTGCGCGAGCGCGCCTACCCGGCCATGAAGGGCGCCGCGCAGGTGTGGCTGGACACACTGGTACCCGACCCGCGCGACGGCCTGCTGGTGGTCAGCCCCAGCTACTCGCCGGAACACGGTGACTTCACCGCCGGCGCCGCCATGTCCCAGCAGATCGTCTTTGACCTGCTGAGCAATACCCGCGACGCCGCGAAACGGCTCGGCGATGCCGCATTCGCCCGGCAACTGGACGACACCCTGGAAAAGCTCGACCCGGGCCTGCGCATCGGTTCCTGGGGCCAGTTGCAGGAGTGGAAAGCGGACCTGGACGATGCGGAAAGCCACCATCGCCACGTCTCGCACCTCTTCGCCCTCTATCCCGGCGACCAGATAGCCCCGACCCCGGAACTGGTCAAAGCCGCTCGCACCTCTCTGGAGGCCCGCGGCGACGCCGGCACCGGCTGGAGCCGGGCGTGGAAAGTCGCCCTCTGGGCGCGGCTCGCCGACGGCGATCGCGCGCACAGGATTCTCGCCGCACAGCTCAGCGAAAGCACCCTGCCCAACCTGTGGAGCACCCACCCGCCGTTCCAGATCGACGGCAACTTCGGCGCGACCGCCGGCGTCGCGGAAATGCTGCTGCAATCCCACGCGGGGGAAATCCATCTGCTGCCGGCACTGCCCCAGGCCTGGCGCAACGGCTCGGTGACCGGCCTGCGCGCCCGCGGCGACGCCACCGTGGACATGCAGTGGCGCGACGGAAAGTTACTGCGCGCGCGCATCCACAGCGGTCGCTCCGGCGAAACCCGCCTGCGCCTGCCGACAGATGACAAATTTATTTTGCGCCGAGAGGCGGACAACAAAATTCTCAGCCCGCGAAGTGAAGGGGAACTCAAAACCTTTACCGCGCAGGCGGGGGAAACCTATCTCCTGGAAAACGGCAAGGTCCCGCAACAACCGGCGGGCTCCAAGGCCGCGGGGAGATAGATTTAGTAGAAGCAGTGGAAAGTGTCTTAGGTTATAAATTGACCGTTATGACAGGAGAGAAGAAAATGACCGATAACAATAAACGCACCAGCACATTTACCAGAAAGAAACTGCCGCACTACATCCGTCTCGCATCAGGGGCTTCCCTGCTGGCGATGGGTGCGGCCATGCCGGCCTTCGCGCAGGACAGCGAAGCGGACGATGGGACCTTGGAAGAGGTAGTGGTCACCGGGCAGCGCGCGAGTATCCTCTCTGCCCAGGCCATCAAGCAAGATGCGGAACAGGTGGTCGATGCCATCAACGCCGTGGATATCGGTGCACTGCCGGACCGCTCCATTTCCGAGGCTCTTCAGCGGGTCCCCGGTGTCCAATTGCAGCGCACCAATGAGGCCCGCGATCCCGCGCGACTCGCCGCCGAGGGCGGCGGTGTCTTCGTGCGCGGCCTTAGCTGGGTCAGGACCGAACTGAACGGCCGCGATATCTTCTCCGCCAGCGGCGGCCGCAGCCTCAGCTTCGAGGACGTCTCCGCGGACCTGCTGGCGGGAATCGACGTTTACAAAAGCCCCACCGCGGACCAGGTCGAGGGTGGCCTCGGCGGCACAGTCAACCTGCGCACCCGCCTCCCGCTGGAGCAAAACGGAAGGCTGTTGTCCTTCTCCGCCGACTACAATTACGCGGACCTCTACGGCGAGGGTTTCACCTCCGGCAGCGGTCTCTACAGCGACCGCTGGGACGTCGGCGAAGGTGAGATCGGCGTTCTGTTCTCGGCCAGTCTCGCCGAGATCGGCAACCGCACCGATGCCATCCAGTCCGGCCGCTACGAACCCCAACAGCTGGAAGACGGCAGCACCGTCTACCTGCCCACGGGCCTGGGCTTCCGCCGCGTGGACTGGGAGCAGGAGCGCAACGCCTATAACGGCGTCTTCCAATGGGCGCCCAACGACGAACTGACCTTTACCGCCCAGGCCTTCTACTCCGAGGCCAACCCGGAGGATATAGAGAATGCCGTGGGCATTAATGGCCCGGGTGCTGGCAACCTGGCTCCGTGGATGGGGGATTTTCAGTACAACGAAGACGGTGTGCTGGAAAGCGGCACCCTGAACGACTCCACCCTCGCCTACAACACCCGCTACGGCAAGCGGGAGAGCAGTGTCGGCGACTACTCGCTGAAATTCGAGTACACGCCGAGCGAGCGCTGGGCCTTCAGCGGCGACCTGCAATATGTAGAGTCCAAGGCCGATGTGCTGAGCATGACCGCCTTTACCGGCATTCTTGCCGATGAAAACGGCAGCTATCCCGAAACCACTTTTGACTTCAGCGGCAGCGATCCCTCCCTGTCCGTCTCCGATCAGGCGCGACTGTCTCAGGCAGACCAGTACTGGTGGGCGGCGGCCATGGACCACCTGGAGGAGAACCAAGCGGATTCCCTCGCCGGACGCATAGACGCCGAGTACAACTTCGAGGACGACAGCTTCCTTAGATCATTCCGCTTCGGTGCCCGCGCCACCGACAAAGACACCACCACCCGCCAGACCGGCTACAACTGGGCGCTGCTGTCCAACCAGTACTGGCTGAACAACAGCGCGGAAAACACTGCCTTCCTGCACGAGTCCGCCGTCGGCCAGAGCGAACTGTTCACCTACGACGACTTTATGCGCGGAGATGTGGGCGTTCCCACCGTCGGCTGGTTCCCCACCGAGAGCTTGGTGAGCAGCAATACCGGCGCCTACGAGCATTTCGAAAGTATTGCGGCCAACAACGGGGTAGACTGGTCGAAGTGGGCGCCGCTGATTCCGCCGGAAGCCTACGACCTCAACCCCCGGAGCGACAACGTCAGCGCCGGTATCAATGAGCAGAACGAGAAGACCCAGGCCATCTACGCCAGTCTGCGTTTCGGCGACGACAGCGGCGAAATGCTGGGCCTGCCCTTCGACGGCAACTTCGGTGTGCGCGTGGTGGAGACCGAAACCACTGCCTACGGACGTTCAGTGGCCGGCGGTATTACCGAAAACTGTGACAGTTCGGACTGCGCCGGCGCCCAGGCGTTCGTCGACGCCTATCTGGCTGAGCTGGGCGACTACAAGGGCTTCACCGACAGCTACACCAATGTGCTGCCGAGCCTGAACCTGCGCTTTATGCTGCAGGACGACCTGCAGCTGCGTTTCGGCCTGTCCCGCGGCATGGTGCGCCCCAGCTTCAGCCAGACCCGCCCCTACACCAGCATCTCGTTCGACTTCCAGGGAGAAGAGTTCAACCCTGAAGCCATTGCGGATGGTGTGCAAGGCAGCGCCACCGGCGGCGCACCGGCCCTGAAACCCACGGTCGCCGACCAGTTCGATTCCAGTATCGAGTGGTATTTCAACGACGCCGGCAGCCTGACCTTTGCCGCCTTCTACAAGGATATCCAGGATTATGTCGCCCTGGTGACCAGCACGGAGGAGTTCACCTACGGTGGCCAGACCTACGCGTTTGAGACCACCCGTCAGACCAACGCGGCGAGCGGCAAGCTGAAGGGCTTCGAAGTCGCCTACCAGCAGTTCTACGACATGCTGCCGAGCCCCTTCGACGGCCTCGGACTGCAGGCGAACTTTACCTATATCGACAACGAGGGTGGTGTAAACACAGCGCTCAACCCGTTCGCGCCTGCCGACCAGCAGGGCGCTACGAACGAGACGCTGCCCATCGAGGGCATGTCCAAGACCAGTTACAACCTGGCGCTGATGTACGAGAAGTACGACGTCTCCGCGCGCCTGGCCTACAACTGGCGCGAGCGCTACCTGCTGACCAGTTCCGCGGCCAATATCGAACGTCCGGTGTTCTTCGGCGACTTCGGCCAGCTGGACGGTTCGGTATTCTACAACGCCACCGACAACCTGAAGTTCGGCCTGCAGGTCACCAATATTCTCAACTCGAGAACGGAACTGGATGTACTTGCCGACGGTGGGCAAGACGCACAGTACAGTTGGACCGACACCGACCGCAGAATCGCCTTTGTAACGCGATACAGCTTCTAGTCCTTACAGAAGTTTCCCGGCCCTTCGGGGCCGGGCTTTTTTTTGCGTCGATAACAGCGGAAAGAACGTCATGCAAAGCAACCAGATCCGTAGTGTAGTGATTCTGGGCGGCGGCACCGCCGGCTGGATGTCCGCTGCCGTGCTAGCGCGTTTCCTCGGTAAACTGGATATCGATATCCGCCTGGTGGAGTCCGAGCAGATAGGCACCGTCGGCGTCGGCGAGGGCACTGTGCCGATCATACGGGAATTCAACGGTGTACTGGGGATCGACGAAAGGGAATTCATCCGCAGGACGCAAGGCAGTTTCAAGCTGGGCATAGCATTTCGCGACTGGGGGCATAAGGGCAATCGCTTTTTCCACCCATTCGGCGATTTCGGCGAATATATCGAGGGCATATCACCCCATCACCACTGGATGAAACTGAGAAAACTCGGCAACACCACACCGATCGACGATTACTGTTTTTCCCAGGTTGCGGCAAAGAAAGGACGCTTCGCCCCGCCGCCACGGGAAATGCAGCCGGGGTTGCCATCCTACAGCTACGCCTACCATTTCGATGCCGCCCTCTACGCGCAGTTTCTGCGCGAGTACGCCGAACAGCGGGGCGTGAAACGCAGCGAGGGCAAAGTTGCAGACATTGAGCAGCGCGGCGAGGATGGCTTTATCCGCGCCCTCAAACTGGAAGATGGAACCCGTTTGGAAGCGGACCTGTTTATCGACTGCTCTGGATTCCGCAGCCTGCTGCTGGGCCGGTCAATGAAGACCGATTTTATCGACTGGAGCCACTGGCTCCCCTGCGACAGGGCGGTAACCGCCCCCTGCGCGAAAGCGGAGGAGTTCTCCCCCTACACCACCGCCACCGCCCTGGAGGCGGGCTGGCAGTGGCGCATCCCCCTGCAGCACCGCACCGGCAACGGCCATGTCTATTGCAGCCGATTCATTTCCGATGAGGATGCGGAACAGGCCCTGCGAGACAACCTCGACGGCGAGCTTCTGGCAGAACCGAACCTGCTGCGCTTTTCCACCGGCCACCGCGAAGTTTTCTGGAAGAACAACTGCATCGCCATCGGACTTTCCGCCGGATTTATGGAACCGCTGGAATCCACCAGTATCCAGCTGATTCAAACGGGCCTGGCGCGCCTGATCGAGATGTTTCCGGACCGCAACTTCGACCCGATCATCACCGCCGAGTACAACCGCGTCGGCCGCCTCGAATTCGAGCGTATCCGCGACTTCCTGATACTGCACTACTGCGCCGGCCAACGCGACGACGGCGAACTGTGGCACTACTGCCGCAATATGCCGTTGCCGGATTCCCTGCAGCACAAGATCGATGTTTTCAAAAGCAGCGGCCGCGTGGCCCTGGGGGCGGAGGAGTCATACCGGGAGCCAAGCTGGCGGGCCATGTTCCTGGGGCTCGGCATTTATCCACAGCGCTACGATCCGATGGTGGACAAAATCCCGCAAGAGGCACTGCGCAAGAAGATGGCGAAGCGGGTGGAAAACAATTACCGCATTGCGGAGACACTGCCAAGCCACCAAGACTTTATCAATCGCCACTTACTTGCAACCCACCAGAAAATTGCAACGGAAAAGTAACGATGTTTAGAAGCCCGCTATTAATTCTTGCACTGCTCTCTCAAATATTCCTGGCCGCAGCGGCCAGGAGCGAGCAGCCCATTCCCCAACTGGTCGAAAACAACGGCCGCTACGCCCTGATGGTCGACGACGCCCCCTACCTGATCCTAGGCGCCCAGACCAACAACTCCGCCAACTACGCCGCGGCACTGCCCGACGTCTGGCCGGTAGTGGAAAAAATGAAGGCCAATACCCTGGTCATTCCCGTGGCCTGGGAACAGGTGGAGCCCGAAGAGGGCGAATTCGACTTCTCCTTCGTGGACACGCTGGTAAATCAGGCCCGGGAAAGGGAAGTGCGGCTGGTGCTGCTCTGGTTCGCCACCTGGAAGAACAATGCCCCGCACTATGCCCCCGAATGGGTCAAGCTGAACAACGAGCGCTTCCCCCGGGTGATTACCGAAGACGGCAAAGTCCTGAATTCCCTGTCGCCGCATTTCCGGGAAACCCTGGAGGCGGACAAGAAAGCCTTCGTTGCCCTGATGCAGCACCTGAAGGAAATCGACCGGCAGCGTACGGTGATCATGGTGCAGGTGGAAAATGAAGTGGGCACCTACGGCTCCGCACGGGACTATTCCCCAACCGCGGAGGCAGAATTTCAAAAGCAGGTACCGGAAAAACTGCTCGCCGACGTGAACAGGGAAGCCGGTGGCTGGCGGTCTGTGTTCGGCCGGGATGCGGACGAATTCTTCCACGCCTGGCATATCGCCCGCTATGTGGACGAAATCACCGAGGCCGGCAAGGCGGCCTATCCCCTGCCCATGTACGTGAACGTGGCCCTGCGCAATCCGTTCAAACCGGGCAAGCCGGGGAGCTACTCCAGTGGCGGCGCCACCGATAATGTGCTGCATATCTGGAAGTCCGCGGCGCCCAATATCGACATGATCTCCCCGGATATCTATTTCCGCGACCACAAGACCGTGGCCCGGGTGATGGACCTGTACAGCCGCGCGGACAACCCGCTGTATATCGCCGAGATCGGCAACGACCAGCCCTACGCCCGGTACTTTTTCACCGCCCTGGGGCACGGCTCGCTCGGATTCGCGCCCTTCGGCATGGATTATACCGACTACACCAATTTTCCCCTTGGCGCGGAAAAAATGGACGACGAAACCATCAGCCATTTCGCCGAGCTGTACGGGCTCTTTGGCCCTATGGCGCGTGAATGGGCGAAGATCAGTTTCGAACACGAAACCTGGGGGGTGTCGGAGCCGGTGGACACCTACAAGGACAAAAAGCTGTGGAATGCCCAGACCACCGAAGGTGAAGACGGAGATAAAGACGGCGAGGCTTACACCCAGCGCCTGGATCTGGGAGACTGGACCGCCGAGGTCACCTACGGCCGCCCCATGTTCTGGATAGACCCGCCCAAAGGCAATACCCCCTCGTCCGGCGGCGCCGTGATCGCGGAGCTGGACGAGAATGAATACCTGGTAACCGCCTTCCGCGCGCGGGTGAGTTTCTCCCCCTCGCGGAAACTCGACGGCGAACAGTTTACGATGGCACGGGTGGAGGAAGGCCATTTCGAAAACGGCAAATGGGTTTTCGAGCGGGTCTGGAACGGTGACCAGACCGACTGGGGACTCAATTTCACCAGCAAACCTCACGTGTTGAAGGTCAAGCTGGCGACTTATAAAACGAATTGATGTGGGGATCGGGGCCCCCAATTGTAGGATGGGCAAAGGAGCGTAGCGACGTGCCCATCCTACAAAATTACATGTCGGAACAAATTCGATAACAACTTAAAATTAGATACGGAGAGAACCATGCAAAAACGCAAAATCAGCACACGGCCGCTGCTGGCCCTGGCTCTGTTCCCCTGGCTCTACGCCTGTGACGGCACGCCGAAGGAAACAGAAAGTACAGCGGCAAAGAATTGGCAGCAGACCGCCGATGGCGCGGTGGTCGAGCTGGCGGACGGCGAATTCAAGCGGGTGCGCCTGCAGGTGATCGAAGACGATATCATCCGCGTGACCGCTACACCGCAAACGAGTTTCGCCAATCTGCCCGATAACCTGATGGTGATCGCCGAGCCGCAGAAAACCGAATTCTCCGTGGCGCAACGCGACGACCACCTGGTGATCAAAACGGAAGAAATTTCCGCGGAGATCTCCCTGGCGAATGGCGCGGTACAGTTCAAAGACGCACAGGGCGAAGTGCTGCTCGCCGAGGCGGAACGCAGCCTGGCGCCGGTGCAGGGCGATCCCGGCCCGGTGGATGCGGACTCCTATGGGATTCGCCAGCAGTTCCAGCCGCTGCCCGATGAAGCTTTCTACGGCCTGGGACAGCAGCAGGACGGCCGCGTGAACTACGCCGGTAAAAACATCGAGCTGACCACCTACAACATGGAGATCACCATTCCCTACCTGGTTTCCAGCCGCAATTACGGCCTGCTGTGGAACAACAACGGTATTACCCGCCTGGGCGACCCGAAACCGCCGCAGCCGCTGTCCGCCGCCTTTGAACTCTACGATGCAGAGGGCAACAAGGGCGGGCTCACTGCGCGCTACTACGACGGCGATGAGCTGAAAGTGGAGCGGGCGGTAGCGGACCTCGACTACCAGTTCCTGTCCCACGCCAGCGTGCGCGAAATCCCCCTCCCGGAAGAAGTGCAGGATGCAAAAAACCTGCGCATAGAGTGGGAGGGCAGCATTTCACCGAAAACCAGCGGCGAGCACGAACTCAAAATGTACTCCAGCGGCTACGCCAAACTGTCCCTGAACGGCGAACTGCTGCTGGACCGCTGGCGGATGAACTGGAATCCCTGGTACCACAATGCCGAAGTGGACTTGCAGGCAAACAAAAAATATCCGTTGAGCCTGGACTGGACCCCCCAGGGCGGCTACTTCCGCCTGCTGCAGCACGCCCCCCAACCGGCGGCGGAAAAGCAGCGGCTTTCATTCGCCTCCGATACCGGCAAGGCGGTGGATTACTACTTTGTCGCTGGCGAAAGCAAGGACGACGTAATCTCCGGCTATCGTGAACTGACCGGCGAGGCCACTATGCTGCCCAAGTGGGCCTTCGGTTTCTGGCAGAGCCGCGAGCGCTACAAGTCCCAGGATGAACTGGTAGACGCGCTTGAAGAGTATCGCGAGCGGGAGATCCCCATCGACAATATTGTACTCGACTGGTCCTACTGGCCGGAGGACGCCTGGGGCAGCCACGATTTCGACAGCGAACACTTCCCCGAACCCAAGGCCATGGTGGACCGGGTACACGAGCTGAATGCCAATATCATGATTTCCGTGTGGCCCAAGTTCTACCCCACCACCGAGCACTACAAGGCGCTCAATGCCAAGGGCTGCATGTTCAACAAGAACATCGAGGAAGAAAATCTCGACTGGATCGGCTCCGGTTACCTGAACAGCTTCTACGATGCCTACAATCCCGAGTGCCGGGAAATCTACTGGGCCCAGATCAGGGACAAGCTCAACACCTTCGGTTTCGATGCCTGGTGGCTGGATGCGGTGGAGCCGGATATCCACTCCAACCTCAGTTTCGAACACCGCAAGGACCTGATCACGCCCAACGCCCTGGGTACCGGTGCCGAGGTCTTCAACGCCTACGCACTGCCCCACGCGGAGACCGTATACCAGGGCGAGCGTGAAACCGACGGCCACAAACGCAGCTTTATTCTCACCCGTTCCGGCTTCGGCGGTATCCAGCGCACCGGCTCGGCGATCTGGAGCGGCGACGTGGTATCCCGCTGGTCCAACCTGAAGGAACAAATCGCCGCGGGCGTCGGCGTGGGCATGGCGGGCATGCCCTATTGGACCTTCGATATCGGCGGCTTCACGCCGGAGGACCGCTACCGCTACAACGGCGACGTGACCGTGGGCCACTACTCGCAGATGGACCCGGCGCAGCAACAGGAGTGGCAGGAACTCAACCTGCGCTGGTTCCAGTTCGGCGCCTTCACCCCGCTGTTCCGTGCCCACGGCCAGAACCCCTACCGGGAAATCTACAATATCGCCGACGAGGGCAGCGAGACCTACGAGAGCATGGTCTGGTACACCCAGCTGCGCTACCGCCTGATGCCCTACATCTACACCCTGGCCGGCGACGCCCACCACAAGGACGGCACCATGATGCGCGGCCTGCCGATGGATTTCGGCGGCGACCCCAAGGTGCGCGATATCAACACCCAGTATATGTTCGGGCCCTCACTGCTGGTGAACCCCATCTATGAATACGGCGCGCGCAGCCGCGATGTCTACCTGCCCGCGAGCAGCGACTGGTACGACTTCTATAGCGGCAAAAAATACCGCGGTGGTCAGAGCATCGACGCCGAGGCTCCCTATGCGCGTATGCCGCTGTTCGTGAAAGCGGGCTCCATCATTCCCACCGGCCCTGCGATCCAGCACACCGGCGAAAGCCTGAATGCGCCGCTCACCATCAACGTATATACCGGTGCGGACGGCAGCTTCGAGATTTACGAGGACGACGGCCTCAGCTACGGCTATGAAAATGGCCAGTGGTCCCGCATCCCTCTCAGCTACGACGACGCCATTGGCACCCTGACCATCGGCGAACGCATCGGCAGCTTCGAGGGCATGGCCGAAAAGCGGCAGATCAAAGTCCGCTGGATCACGGAAGGCCAGAGCGCGGCGGACTTCGACGCCGAGCCGGCGGAGGCAGTGGAGTACAACGGAGAAAAACTGGTCCTGAAAAAACCAGCGTAATTCCCTGGAAACGCGGAGCTATTCAGGAGCGCTGAAGGCTCCAGCTCCGCAAAGCGGGCCAAAGGCCCGCGGAAACTGCGAAGGCGCCGGCTGTGCCGGCGTTGCCGAGCTGGAGCTCGGCGCTCCCAGGATCGCGGCCGTGGGCCGCTCCTACAGAAAAAAGCCGGCTGCGAAATGCGAGCAAAATAATGGCAGCGACACCTATCAGACAAATCACTATCGTCGGCGGCGGCACCGCCGGTTGGATGGCTGCCGCCGTACTCGCACACCACTACCGCGAACACCAGTTGCGCATACAGCTGGTGGAATCCGAGCAGATCGGCACCGTGGGTGTGGGCGAAGCGACGGTGCCCGGCATAATCCGCTTGAACCAATATCTGGGCATCAAGGAGAGCGAATTCATCGCCGCCACCGGTGCCACTTTCAAACTGGGTATTGAGTTTGCCGACTGGTACAAACCAGGGGAGAGCTTCTTCCACCCCTTTGCCGACTTCGGCGCGCCCGTCGGCAAGCTGCCCTTCTTCCCCTGCTGGCTGAAATTGCACAAGCTGGGCCGCGCCGCCCCGCTGGAAGACTACTGCCTGTCCGCCGCCATGGCCAAGGCCGGGCGCTTCGCCCAGACCGATGACAAAGCCACCAACCCGCTGGCCCTCTATAGCTACGCCTACCATTTCGATGCCACGCGCTATGCGCGCTTTTTACGGAATTACGCCGAGGAGCGCGGCGTGGAGCGAATAGAAGGCAAAGTCGTAGAGGTGCGACTGAATCCCGACAACGGCGATATCGATAAATTGCAGCTGGAAGGAGATCGACAACTGGGGGGCGACCTCTTTATTGACTGCTCCGGTTTTCGCGGCCTGCTGATCGAGCAGGCGCTGGGCACCGGCTACGAGGACTGGAGCCACTGGCTGCCGGTAGACAGCGCCGTGGCGGTACAGAGTGAGCGCCGCGGCGCCCCCCCGCCCTACACCCGTGCCACCGCGCTGGCCGCCGGCTGGCGCTGGCGGATTCCGCTGCAACACCGCACCGGCAACGGCTACGTCTACTGCAGCGCCCATGCCGGCGACGAGGAAGCGCGCAACACACTGCTCGCAGACCTCGACGGCGAGCCCCTGGGGGAGCCCCGGGTGCTCCGCTTTACCGCCGGTATGCGCAAACGCTTCTGGCACAGAAACTGTGTCGCCCTCGGCCTGGCCTCGGGTTTTATCGAACCGTTGGAGAGTACCAGCATCTCCCTGATCCAGACCGGGGTGGAAAAGCTGCTGCAATTTATGCCCGACCTGGTCCCGAATACCGAAAAAATTGCCGAAGCCAACCATTTGAACCGGCTGGAATACGAGCGTATCCGCGACTTCATCATCCTGCATTACAAACTCAGCGGCCGTGACGATACCGAATTCTGGCGGCAACTGCGCGCAATGCCGGTGCCCGACAGCCTGCAGGCCAAGCTGGATGCCTTCAGCGAGGACGGCCGACTGCTCAACTACGAGCAGGAGTCATTCAGCGAAGCGAGCTGGCTCGCCATTTACAACGGTTTGCACTTCCGTCCCCGGCAATACCTGCCGGATGTGGACCAACTGGATACGGAGCAGCTGGCACAACTTTTGGAGAAAATGCGCCGCGCCGTGGCCTTGGGCAGCGAGCAGGCGCCGCGCCACGAGGCGTTTCTCGCGCAACTGAGTGCGGACTGACCCGGGACCGCGGAGCTCCAGCTCCGCAACGCCGGCGCAGCCGGCGCCTGATGGGCGCATGCGGACCTGGAGCTCCGCGGTCCCAGGGAGGCGCTCCTGCAAAGGAAATGACGACTGAGAAATGTTTAAGAGATTGTTGGCTTCAATTCTTCTGATCATTACCGCTAACGGCGCCATCGCCGGGGATGGCTATCAATGGCGCAACATCACCGTCGGCGCCGGCGGCTTCGCGCCCAATATTATTTTCAGCGAATCGGAGGAGGACCTCGCCTACCTGCGCACCGATATGGGCGGAGCCTATCGCTGGGACAAGAAGCTGCAGCGCTGGATACCGCTGCAGGACCAGATGGCGGAATCCAGCTATTTCGGTATCGAGAGCATCGCCGCGGATCCGAAAGACCCGGAAGTGGTGCATATGGCCGCGGGCATGTACAAGAGAAACCCGGCGGCCATGCTGCGCTCTTTCGATCGCGGCGGGCACTGGGAAGTTGTTCCAGTGCCCTTCCGCATGGGCGGCAACGAAGACGGCCGAGGTCTGGGGGAGCGACTGGCGATAGATCCTGAAAATACCGATAGTCTGTATTTCGGTTCGCGCCACGATGGTCTGTGGCACAGCCGCGATCGCGGCGCCAGCTGGCACAAAGTGAAAAACTTCCCCCACCCGGGCCTGGGCTTACCCGAAGAGCACCGGGCCACCAATGCCGGTATCAGCTTCGTTGTGTTCCCGGGCGCCGAGCGCCCGGGAGTGCTTTTTGTCGGGGTCGCGGACCAGCAGGCAGCGGGGATCTACCGATCGGATGACAACGGCGAGAGCTGGCGGAAAATCAGCGGCGGCCCTGAACTGTTGCCGGTAAAGGCGGCCGCGGCCGGGAACAATCTGTATATCGCCTACAGCGACAATATCGGCCCGAACGGCATCAAATCCGGCGCCGTCTACAAACTGGATATCCGCAGCGGCCGCTGGACCGATATCACTCCGCCGCCGAAGGGTGCCGAGGGCGGCTTTATGGGTATCAGTGCCAACCGGCAGAACTCGAATATCGTCGCCGTCTCCACCATAAACCGCTGGCGCCCGCGGGATACCATCTACCTCTCCCAAGACGGCGGCCGCCACTGGCGGGAACTGGCATCCCACAGCACGCGGGATGTCAGTGACACGCCCTACCTGTACTGGGGCAACGAGGATTCCGACTTCGGCTGGTGGATCGCCGGCCTCGCCATCAACCCGTTCGATGAGCGGGAACTCGTATACACCACCGGCGCCACGGTTTACCGCACGCAAAATGCAGACGCGGACAAACTGCTCTGGCGCCCCTGGGTAACCGGTGTAGAACAGACCGCGGTAATCACCCTGGCCAGCCTGCCCGCGGGCCCGGAACTGCTGAGCGGCTTCGGCGATATCAGCGGTTTCGTACACGAGGATTTCGACCGCTCCCCGCAACGGATGCTTACCGATCCCCTGTTCGCCAATACCAACAGCATCCACTACGCCGCGCAGGCACCCAATATCCTGGTGCGCAGCGGCACGCCGCCTCACCGGGCCCCCAAAGGACCGGGGACGACGCCGATGCCCACCCTTGCCTGGTCAAAGGACTACGGGAAAAACTGGCAGCCACTGACCATACCGCCCCTGAACTTCAGCGGCACCACAAAACGCTATGACCGGACCGGCGACAACGCCATCACCGTCTCCGCCGACGGCGGCACCTTCATGTTTATGGCCCCGGTGCCGCAGATCAGCCGCGATCGCGGCCGCCACTGGACGGCTGTGGAGGGCCTGCCGTCGCAGGCGCGGCCCGTGGCCGACCGGGTCAACGCCAGAGTTTTCTACGCACTGGATTTTGTCAACAGCGAAATTTTCGTCAGCCGGGACGGCGGAGCCACGTTCAGCCCGCAGAACACCCGCGGCCTGCCGGAAGATATCCGCACGGACGAACCCACCACTCGCGAACAGGCGTGGCCTCTGCTGGCCTCGCCGGACCGGGAGGGAACCCTGTGGCTGGTATCGCGGAAGGGGCTCTACCGCTCCACCGACGGCGGCCGCAATTTCAAAATTGTGAAAAGCGATATCGCCGTGGAACAGATGGATTTTGGCAGGGCCGCACCGGGGGAAAGCGCACCGACGCTGTTCGCCATCGGCAGCCGCGACGGATTGCGCGCTATCTGGCGCTCCGACGACAGCGGCCGCCACTGGCTGCGGATCAATGATGAACGACACGAATACGGCCGTCGTTTCCGGACCATCGCCGGAGATCCGCGCCACTTCGGCCGGGTGTATGTGGCCACCGACGGCCGCGGTATCGTGATGGGGGAACCGGCTCGGTGAATAGCCGCTGCCGCCCGACTGTAGGAGTCTGCTTGCAGACTCCTACAAAGTGAACAGAACAATGAATGGCACTTACTTAAGCAAATTTCTCGATTGGTAGGATGGGCAAAGGAGCGTAGCGACGTGCCCATCATCTGCGGTTTTGATGGGCACACTTCGCTTTGCCCATCCTACGAAAATCGCCATGCCTAAGCTTAACTTAGTGCCATTCAGCAGAACAATAACTCGAGAAGGTAAAGGTAAAAGCTATGCAACTGGCAACCGTCGATCTGCTGATCTTTATCGCCTATGTGGCGACACTGATCACCATAGGCTACCTGGTCTCCCGTGAGAAATCCGGGCACCAGAAAAATACCCAGGATTACTTCCTCGCCGGTAAGGGCCTGCCCTGGTGGGCCGTGGGCGCTTCGCTGATCGCCGCCAATATCTCCGCGGAGCAGATCATCGGCATGTCCGGTTCCGGCTATGCCATCGGCCTCGCCATTGCCTCCTACGAGTGGATGGCGGCGATCACACTCATCCTGGTGGGTAAGTACTTCCTTCCGGTATTCGTGCGCAAGAAAATCTACACCATGCCCCAGTTCCTGGAGCAGCGCTACGACCACCGGGTGAAGCTGGTAATGGCCATTTTCTGGCTGGGGGTCTACACCTTTGTAAATCTGACATCAGTGCTGTGGCTGGGGGCTTTGGCGATCAATGCCATCGCCGGTGTGGAGCTGCTGTTCGGCCTGCTGTTTCTGGGCCTCTTCTCCACGGCCTATTCCCTCTATGGCGGTCTCAAGGCGGTGGCACTGACGGATATCATCCAGGTGGTGCTGCTGGTATTCGGCGGCCTGATGCTGTCCTACCTGGCCCTGGACCTGATCGGAGACGGCTCGGGCCCGCTCGCCGGTTTTACAACCCTGGTGCAGCAGGCGCCGGACAAGTTCGACATGATCCTCTCCAAAGACAACCCCCACTACGCCAGTCTGCCGGGGCTCTCGGTATTGGTCGGGGGCCTCTGGGTAATGAATTTCTCCTACTGGGGCTTCAATCAGTACATCGTGCAGCGCGCGCTGGCGGCGAAAGACATCAAGGAGGGCCAGAAGGGTATCGCCTTCGCCGCCTACCTGAAGCTGCTGATGCCCATTATTGTGGTGCTGCCGGGCATCGCCGCGGCGGTGCTGCTGCCGGACCTGGAACGCCCGGACCAGGCCTACCCGGCGCTGATGAACCTGATGCCTGCGGGCTTCAAGGGCCTGGTGTTCGCGGCCCTGGTGGCGGCCATCGTGTCCTCCCTGGCGTCCATGACCAACAGTATCTCCACCATCTTCACCATGGATATCTACTCCCGCTACCGGCCGCAGCAGGGCGAGCGTCACTATGTGCGCGTGGGCCGTGTAGCCAGCGTGGTTTCACTGGTGCTGGCGATGATCTGCGCCCAGCCGCTGCTCGGCCAGTTCGAGCAGGCTTTCCAGTACATCCAGGAATTCACCGGTTTCTTCACCCCCGGCATCGTGGTGCTGTTCGTACTCGGCGTCTTCTGGCCCAGGGCCACCGCCAACGGTGCGCTGACCGCGGCCATCGCCTCGGCGGTGTTGTCGCTGGCCTGCTACTTCTGGTGGCCCGAGCTGCCGTTTATGGACCGCATAGGGGTGGTCTTCCTGGTCTGCCTGCTGCTTGCCGTGAGCGTGTCTCTGTTGGAAACCCGCCGCGACCTGGTGATTAACAGCGGCGGCGGTGACACCGTGACCCTGGGCGAGATCAATTTCTCCACCACCCAGGGTTTCAACCTGGCGGCGCTGGGGATCACATTGGTGCTGATCGCGCTCTATGCCACTTGGTGGTAACTGAGTAGCTGCGGTAACCGTAGGGTGCGCCGTGCGCACCGTCTGAGATTGCGGCAACATCGGGCTGGTGCGCACGGCGCACCCTACACTCCGCGGGCAGGTTTTACAGAGCAAAATTTTTTAATTCATTTTCATTCGGGACCCAGTTGGATTTTTTCCGTTAAAAAAAAATATAAAGTAATTCTTGTAGTTGCACCGCACATAGTGGAAGTGCAGCGTAGAGGTATCCCACCTCCACACCCCAAAAAGACTTGACAACGCGATTATGAAAGGAGCTTACCGATGAAAAACCCATCATCATTGTCGAGGTTTTCCTGGCCTGCGCTATTAAAAGCCTGCGCACTGTCCCTGCTGACGTCCACCGCCAGCGCTGCACCGGCAGAGGAGTACAACTGGAAGAATGTGCGTATCGACGGCGGCGGTTTTGTGCCGGGAATTATTTTCAACCGCACCGAGCCCAACCTGATTTACGCGCGCACCGATATCGGCGGCGCCTATCGCTGGGACGAGAGCGCGCAGAAATGGGTACCGCTGCTGGACTGGGTGGGCTGGGACAAGTGGGGCTGGAACGGGGTGATGAGCCTGGCCACCGACCCGGTGGACCCGGACCGGGTCTATGCCGCCCTGGGCATGTACACCAATGACTGGGACCCGAACAACGGCGGCATCGCCCGCTCCACCGACCGCGGCGCCACTTGGCAGGTCACCGAATTGCCGTTCAAGGTGGGCGGCAATATGCCCGGGCGCGGTATGGGCGAGCGACTGCGTATCGACCCCAACGACAACAGTACCATTTACTACGGCGCTGAACTGGGTGAAGGGCTCTGGCGCAGCACCGACTTCGGTGTCACCTGGTCCCAGGTGGGCAATTTTCCCAACCCGGGTAGCTACGCCGCCGACCCGGATGACGAATGGGGTTACGGCGACAAACTGCAGGGCGTTGTGTGGGTGACTTTCGATCCCTCGTCCGGCAACCCGGGGCAGGGCTCCGACGTAATCTACGCGGGCGTGGCGGACCTGGAGGAATCCCTCTACCGCTCCACCGACGGCGGCGTCACCTGGGAAGCCATTCCCGGCGCGCCGACCGGCTTCATTCCCCACAAAGGCGTTTACGACGAGGTGAACGGCGTCCTCTACGTGGCCATGAGTGATACCGGCGGTCCCTACGACGGCGAAACCGGCGCGGTGTGGAAATTCGACTCGGCGACAGGGGGCTGGACCGATATCACCCCGGTCAGCGGCGACGATCTCTACTTCGGCTTTTCCGGTCTCACCATCGACCGCCAAAATCCGGACACCATCATGGTGGCCTCGCTGAATTCCTGGTGGCCGGACATGATCCTGTTCCGCAGCACCGACGGCGGTGCAACCTGGACCCGCATCTGGGACTGGGGTAACTATCCGGAGCGCACCAAACGCTACGAAATGGATATCAGCAGCGTGCCCTGGCTCAGCTTCGGCCAGAACCCGCAACCGCCGGAGGAGACACCAAAGCTGGGCTGGATGAACGAGTCGGTGGAAATCGACCCGCACAATTCCAACCGCTTCATGTACGGCACCGGCGCCACCATTTACGGCTCCACCAACCTCACCGACTGGGACAGCAACGGTACCATCACCATCCGTCCGATGATCGAGGGACTGGAGGAGACCGCGGTGCTCGACCTGGCCAGTCCGCCCAGCGGCGCGGCGAATATTTTCTCCGCGCTGGGGGATATCGGTGGCTTCAAGCATCTGGACGTGGATGCGGTGCCGGACCTGATGTACCAGACCCCCTACCTCACCAGCACCACCGGTATCGACTTCGCCGAGCTGGCCCCCGACACCATGGTGCGCGTGGGCAATGCCGATGAAGCGCATATCGGCGTTTCCACCTCCGCCGGCGACAGCTGGTGGCAGGCCCAGGAGCCCGGCGGCGTAACCGGCGGCGGCAATGTGGCGATGAGCGCGAACGGCGGCAACATCGTGTGGAGTCCGGACGGCGCGGCGGTGCACTATTCCACCAGCCTCGGCAGCTCCTGGACCCAGGTCTCCGGTGTGCCCCAGGGCGCGCGGGTGGAGAGCGACAGGGTCAATCCGAACAAGTTCTACGCCTTTAGCGGCGGCACCTTCTATGTCTCCATCGACGGCGGCGCCAGCTTCTCCGCCACCTCTGCCAGCGGCTTGCCGGAGAGCGGCAAGTTCCTCGCCGCACCCGGTCGGGAGGGCCATCTGTGGCTCGCCGGCGGCGGGGTCGGCAGTAATGTCACTGAAGGAGAGAGTACCGGCCTGTGGCGCTCCACTGATTCCGGCACCAGCTTCAGCAAGATCGCCAGTGTGGAGGAAGGAGTCAATATCGGCCTCGGCGCCCCGGCCAGCGGTGCGGGTTACCAGACCCTGTACCTGGTGGGCACCGTCGACGGCGTGACCGGAGTCTTCCGCTCCACCGACGAGGGCCAGAGCTGGGTGCGCATCAATGACGACCAGCACCAGTACGGCAATATGGGCGAGGCCATTACCGGCGACCCGCGCATTTTCGGCCGGGTTTACCTGGGTACCAACGGCCGCGGCCTGTTGTACGCGGACCCGGTGGGCGGTGGTTCCAGTTCGTCGTCCAGCAGTTCGAGTTCGTCCAGCAGTTCATCGTCGAGCAGTTCCAGTTCGTCGAGCAGCTCCAGTTCGTCCAGTAGCTCCAGTTCGTCGAGTAGTTCCAGCTCTTCCAGCAGCTCCAGCTCCTCAAGCAGCTCAAGTTCCAGCTCGTCCAGTTCCGGCGGCGGCAGTGGCAGCTGCGAATATATCGAGGGCAGCCATTGGGGTGCGGGCTTTACCGGCGGTATCCGCATTACCAACAACGGCAGTGCGGAAATCGACGGCTGGGAAGTGAACTTCAGCTACAGCGGCAGCAGCCGGCTGACCAATACCTGGAACGCCAATGTCAGCGGCAGCAATCCCTACACCGCCAAGTCATTGGGTTGGAACCGCAGGATACAGCCCGGCGCCTACGCCGAGTTCGGTTTCCAGGGAGAGAAGGACAGCGGTGAACCGCTGGAGATTCCCGCTATTTCCGGAGACGTGTGTCAGTAAGCCGACCGGAGAAATTTAGGGGCGGCGAAACGCCGGCCCTATTCGTAACAGCGAGCGTAGGGTGCGCCGTGCGCACCAACAGGGGCTGAATTCCACACCGGCTTCGGCACGGTGCCGCGGCGCACCCTACGTACTGAGTAGCAGGTGAGCACCTGTGGGAGCCAGCCCTGCTGGCGAAATGGGGGTCGCCGACACCCCGTCGCCTGCGGGTCAGGCTCCCACAGAGCGGCCATCCAGAATGAGTAAAGAAGAGGTAAGCTGTGATTTCCCGGTCAATATCTGCATTGTTTTTCCTTGCCCTGTCCGCAACGGTTATCGCCGATCCGACCGAAATCCGCTACCTCAGCGGGACCGACAAAGACCACACCGTCGACTGGCAGTTCAAGGTCAGCGGCGGGCGCAACAGCGGGCACTGGACAACCATTCCGGTGCCCTCCAACTGGGAGATGCAGGGCTTCGGCAGCTACCGCTACTGGAGCGACTGGGAGGGTACGCCCGCGCCGGACCGCGAGGGCCTGTACCGCCACACATTTTCCGTGCCCGCAAACTGGCGCGGCAAAAATATAGAAATTGTTTTCGGCGGCGCCATGACCGACACAGAGGTGCGCATCAACGGCGCCCCCGCCGGCCCGGTACACCGGGGCGGCTTTTATGAATTCCGCTACGATATCGGCGAACACCTGAACTATGGCGAAGACAACCTGCTGGAAGTAACGGTCGCGCGCTTTTCCGCCGACGAATCGATCAACCTTGCCGAGCGCCGCGCGGACTTCTGGATGTTCAGCGGCATCTACCGCCCGGTGTGGTTGGAGGCGCGGCCAGCCCAACATATCCGGCGGGCGGCGCTGGATGCCGGGCACACCGGCGATTTTCACTCGCAGGTTTTTCTCGGCGGTATCGACAACGCCGACTCCATCCGGGCGAGGATCACCACCCTCGACGGCAAACGAATTGGCAGACCGTTTTCGGTAAAAATCTCCCCGGGACAGAAACAGGTCTCCATGGAAACCCAAGTGGAAGATATCCTTCCCTGGAGTGCGGAGAAGCCCCACCGCTATAGAGCCGTTTTCGAACTCCGGGACCGCAATAAAACCCTGCACCAAGTGGAGGAAATTTTCGGCTTTCGCACCGTCGAGGTCCGCCCCCGGGACGGCCTCTATATCAACGGCCGCAAGGTGCGCCTGAAAGGCGCCAACCGCCACGCCTTCTGGCCCGACTCCGGGCGCACCACCAGTCCGGAAATCAGCCGTCGGGATGTGGAGCTGATCAAGGAGATGAACATGAATGCGGTGCGCGTCGGCCATTACCCGCCGGACCGGCATTTTCTGCAAATGACCGACGAACTGGGGCTCTACGTGATCGACGAACTCACCGGCTGGCAGGACGCCTACAGCACTGAAGCGGGCCGGCCGCTGGTGAAAGAGCTGATCCTGCGCGATCACAACCATCCCTCGGTGATCATCTGGGCCAACGGCAACGAGGGTGGCTGGAACACCGAACTGGACGGGGACTTCTCCCACTGGGATATCCAGCGCCGGCCGGTGATCCACCCCTGGGAATTGTTCGGCGGTATCAATACCGCCCACTACGAGCGCTATAACTGCTGTACCGGCAGCCTGTTCGGCGGCGGGGAAGTGTTTATGCCCACCGAATTCCTGCACGGCCTCTACGACGGCGGCGCCGCGGCGGGACTGGACGACTGGTGGAAGCGGATGCTGCAAAACCCATTGTCCGCCGGCGGTTTTATCTGGGCTTTGGTCGACGAGGGCGTGGTGCGCGACGACCGGCACGGCGCAATCGATACCGCGGGCAACTCCGCTCCCGACGGTATTCTGGGCCCCTACCGGGAAAAAGAAGGCAGCTTCTTCGCCATCCGCGAAATCTGGTCGCCGGTGTATTTCCCACAGAGCGAACAGAGCCACCTTCCAACGAGCTTTGACGGCGTGTTGGAAGTTGCCAACCGCTACGATTTCACCAACCTGCGCGAGGCGGATTTCCGCTGGGCGCTGATCGATTTTCCCGGCCCGGCGCAAACCGCCGCGAACCACAAAGCGGACCACAAAGTCGCGGTACGGGGCCGCGCCGACGCGCCCGATGTCGCCCCGGGCCGGTCGGGCGCCCTGCAACTGGAGCTTCCCGAAGACTGGCGATCCCGGGACGCACTGGCCCTGACAGCGAGAGACCACACCGGCCGGGAGATCTATACCTGGACCTGGATGATCACCCCACCCGCGACGATGGCCCGGCGCCTGATGAAAAAGAGCGAAGGCGCGGTGACCGCGGAGGAAACGCAAACACAGATCCGCCTCGGCACCAGCGAGCTGCAGCTGTCGATCGACAAAGGTACCGGGCGGCTGGCCGGCGTCAGCCGGGGTGGGAAAAAGCTATCCCTGAGCAACGGCCCGCGGCTGGTGTCCGGGGACGGCAAGCTGTCGAATATTGGATTGCGGCAGGAGGCCGGTACGCAGATCGTCAGCGCCCAATACCAAGGGAAGGGCGAGATGCGCCGGGTCGAGTGGCGCCTGCACCCCAGCGGCTGGCTGCAGCTGACCTACGCCTACCAGATGCCCGGGCAAATGGAGACGGACTATCTGGGCGTGACCTTCGATTATCCCGAGGAGAAAGTCACCGGCGTCCGCTGGCTGGGGCGGGGCCCCTCCCGGGTGTGGAAAAACCGCCTCAAGGGCGTGACTTTCGATATCTGGCACAAAAACTATAACGACACGGTAACCGGGCAGTCCTGGGAATATCCGGAATTCAAGGGCTTCCACCGCGACCTCTATTGGGCACAACTGGAAACCCGCGAACTGCCCATCACCCTGGTGGCCACCGCAGAGAACACTTTTTTGCGGCTGTTTACGCCGAAGGAAGCCAAAGACCCCAGGCAGACAAGCGTCGGGTTTCCCGCGGGGGATATCTCACTGCTCACCGGCATAGCGCCCATAGGCACCAAGTTTCACCCCCCCGAAGCGCATGGCCCCCAGGGTGCTTCCAACCGGGTGCGGCGCCTGGGGCAGTGGTATCAACAGGAGGTTTTTCTGTATTTCGGCGCGCTTCCCGATTGAGAAGCCGCCGCCCCGCCGGGGATAAAAACTCTCCCCGGCATTGCTCAGTCCAATAGAGATCCAGCTCCATATAGACATGCTGTGGATCGGTTTCAGCCAGAATGACATGGTAAGGAACCTGATACGCCGATCATTCCTACTGCAAGTGCCGATCAACGAACGCGACCACAGCCTCCACCGCCTGCAACCGGGTCTCCCCTTGCAGCAGGTTGTGGTTTTCCTCCTCCAACTCCAGGAACTCGACTGTTTTCTTCGCGCGCTTGAGTTGCTTGTACATGGTCTTGGACTGGGCGAAGGGCACCGTCTTGTCTTTTTCGCCGTGGATCAACAGCACGGGCGCCTGGAAGTTTTTCGCGTGTCGCGCGGGCGATATCTCGTTCAGCTTCTCCTTGGAGGCGTCGCCTTTGGCAATGTTGTTCTCCCAATAGGCCAACACCCAGTGATCCCCACCGTGGTCGCGCTTTTCCTGCTTGAGCATGTCGCGCAGGTCGGCCACACCATTGATGGACACAACGCAGCGGTACAGCTCCGGTGTAAAGGCGCCACCGGCGAGAGCCGCGTAGCCGCCGTAGCTGGCGCCCACTATACACACCCGCTCGGGGTCGACCATCCCCTTGTCGATATGAAACTGCACCGCGTCGGTGAGGTCATCCTGCATTTTTCGTCCCCACTCGCCGTGACCGGCCTGGTAGTGATCCTGACCAAATCCCCTGGAGCCGCGAAACTGGGGCTGGATCACCAGGTAGCCGCGGTTGGCCAGCGCCTGTGCCAGCCAGTCGAAACCGATCCGATCGTACGAGGCGGGGCCGCCGTGGGGCATAAGCACAGCCGGGAGCTTCTTCATGTCTCCCAGCTTGTCGCGCGGAATGGTCAGCAGGGTGGGAATGGGCAAGCCGTCGCGCGCCCGGAAAGTCAACTTGCCGATGGGATGGATATGCTCATCGGTGATATTCGGGCGCGCAGTCGCCAGTTGCACCGGGGGTTGGCCCTGGCTGAATTTGTAGTAGTGGCCGGAAAAGCTCGATCCCTCCACATACACGATCAGGTCTTTCCAGCCCTCACTCCAGCCCCGCAACCAAACCGAATGTTCGGGAAACATGGCCTGGATATCCGCCATACGACGGTCCAACTCCGGGTCGAAGAATTGGTAGCTGGGCGTGAAGCCGGAATAGCGCACACCCCACACAACCCGGTCCAGGTCCTTGTAGGTGTGCTCCACATCCGCATCCTCGCGTCCGAATCCGGCCCAGTGGAGTTCGCCGTCCAGCAGGGACATGAGGTAGTAGTCATCGCGCCCGGTGCTGTCGTTATTGGCGAGGACCACCAGGGATTCCCGGTCCGGGGATATGCCCACCACCGAGATTTTCGGCACTTCGGTATCCTTGCGGTAGATCTCCTTCCACTCCTCCCCCTGCCTGGCCAGTATGCGGTGCCTGTCCCTGCGGTTGTTGAAAATCTCGTGGGCGATAACCTCCCCCTCCCGGTCCACGAAGAAGTCCACGGAGCTGTTCTTGCCCGTGAAATGCACCTTTGGCCGGCGCGGGGAATCCAGCTCCACGCGCAACAGGTCCCTATCGGGGCTCCGGTCGTGCCTGTGTTCCGGCACATAGGCGGGCATGTACACGTATTTGCGGTCCGGGGACAGGCCGACGATGCGCCCCAAGCCACTCTGGCCCGGGTAGATAACGTCGCCCGGCGTCAGCAACTGGCGCAGTTCATTCCGGTGCAGGTTGAACGCATAGGCGGTGCTCAAATCCAGCTCATCGCGGTAGCCGAATATGTGGCGCACTTCGGAAACCACCAGGATCAATTCATCCTCAGTGGCAAAATACAATTGGTGCGGGGTGATCTCGCTGAGGTCCAGCGCCGCCAGGCGCTTTTTTTCTTTCAATGAGATAACGACGACAATATCGCTCTCATCTCTCGTATTGCGGAAGGCGATCATATCGCCACTCGGCGAAATGCTCATCATGCTGATATTGGGCAGTGCGCCGTATTCGCGCACGGAAAGCTCCGCCTGTTCGGCGGCATGGGAAGAGAGAAACCAGCAAAAGCTCAATAGAAAGGCCACGCAAATTTTCAGTGGTCGCAATATGGAATTTGTCATCAATACTTATCCTTATTGTTGCTGCCAAGCGCCTGCCCACAGGCAAAGGCACCCAATCACCAAGGATAACCAATTTGTATATGGCTGTCCGCCTGGAAGGAACGAAACCGGTATCACCCGATGGAAAAGGCCACCGGCGTCCGTCGGGCTACCTCTCCCGCGTGCGGGAAAACCTCTTCAGGGGCGCCACCGTCGACACCTGGCACAAGGACTTACAACCTCAAGTTCGGGGTTCAGCTCGGGGAGCTGGAGCGGGTGGGCCTTGACACAAAACGCGACATTTGCACCCCTCCATGATTGCCTTGAGACCGGTGTTGGCGGTTCTGTCTACCTCAATCGGCCGGGAGTCCTGCTCCCTCAAATGTATCCGCTGACTCTTAAGACACGTTGACAGAGGATTATCGGCGCGCAGGCTATCTGGTAACGAATGATGCAGGGAAACCCAGAGAGTATCAGATAGTCGAGATTCCGGAAGACGCGGATAATGTCCAGTGCCGCTAAAAACATCTGCCGGATAAATATCAGGACGATTTGCAAGATGTCCGCTGAGTGATTTAAGGCGTATTGAGTTTGGTAAGATACTTCGATCACCCGCTTACTTTCCTTGTCTCGATGTTCTTCCGGGCGACAGAAAAAATGGCGGAAAAATGTTTTCAGGAAATATCGATATCGGAAAACAGCCCTAAACTGATTGCGGGAGAATGCATTATAGGCACCCCAAAACTTTCCCAGTCAACCTAATTTACGGAAATTTAATCATGGCTAATCGTAAACTTCTTTCGGCTTCCTCTCTGGAGGGAGACCAGGTCAAAAACCGCCAGGGCGAAGATCTTGGAAAAATCAAGGAGATCATGATCGATACCGAAACTCACGACATCGCCTACTATGTCCTGTCTTTCGGCGGCGTCATGGGTATGGGCGACGACCTGTTTGCCGTACCACCGGAAGCCATGCGGCTGGATACTGCAGAAGAATGTTTTATCCTGAATGTAAACAAAGAGCAGCTGAAAAAAGCTGAAGGCTTTGATAAGGACCATTGGCCGGACATGGCAGACCCCAAGTTCCGCAGTAATCTTTATCAGCAGTACGGCATCTCCGAAGGGGCTTCGCGCCGCCACTAAGCAGTGCCAGGTTCCCCCGGGGGACGGGGGAACCCTGCTCTCCTCACTCCCTGCCTGAGCCGGCGTTACCACCCATTACGCGAACAGGATGATACATGACCGGGGATTTCGGTAAACAGCAGCGACAGAGGCCACCGCAAAGCCAGGAAAAACAGCCCGGTCGGGAGAGCGTTATGAAACCGCGCCCGGTGTTTATCCGCGACAACTACCGCGGCAGCGGCAAACTACAGGATAAAGTGGCGCTGATTCCGCCACTTTCTCCGCCAGTGAAGTCGAGGACTTCGGCGTCGACACGCCGATGGGGCGCGCCGGACAGCCATGCGAGGTAGCTACCTGCTTTGTATTCCTGGCCAGCGAGGATGGATCCTATCCCGCGGGCCAGGTGATCCACCCCAACGGCGGCGGCTTTATGGAAACCTGAGGGTCGGCTTGCCTCGCATCCTCAGCTTTTGGAGGTCTGTTTTTCCCCGGAGGTTTTCACCATTGTAATCGGCGGCCGTCGCCGGGGCGGGGCGTCCGACTGCCGGCGCACCAGAGTGAAATCCAGTAGCAGGTGACGACACTCGTTCTCGGCGCCCGCGCGCCGTGCGCGTATATTCTTGATCAGCAGGTCCACCGCGGCGCGGGACATTTCGATAATCGGCTGGTGGATGGTGGTGAGTTCCGGCCAGATGGTGGTGGCCAGGGCGGTGTCGTCAAAGCCGCACACGGAAAGATCGCCGGGCACGTCCAACCCACAGCGGTGGGCCACGGCAACGGTGGCCGCGGCCATATCGTCGTTGCTGGCGAAAATGGCCGTGGGGATGGTCTCGAGTCCGAGCAGTTGCTCGGCGGCGTCGAGCCCCGAGCGGTAGGTGAACAGACCCTGGGCCACCAGTTCTTCGGGGGCCGGCAGGCCCGCTTCGTGCAGGGCATCCCGATAGCCGCTGAGGCGGCGCTCACTGGCCACCTGGTTGGTGTCACCGACAATAAAGCCGATCCGCTGGTGCCCCAGGGAAATCAAGTGCCGGGTCATGGCATGGGCAGCCCGGTAGTCATCAATGCTCACCGCCGAGACATTCTTCTTCTGCATCTGGCCGCTGGCGATCGCCACCGCCGGCGTGTCACTGGACTCCAGCGCGTCCAGTACCTGCGGCGAGTCGGACAAGGGGGGCGGCAGCAGTATGCCCTCCACGCCACGGGACACCAGCCGATAGGCCACCTCTTCCGCATCCAGCTCCACATCGCATTTTTCGACGCTCAACTGGACATTGTGGCGGCTGGCCTGTTCCAGGCCGCCCACCAGGAACTCGCTGAGATAGGCGGCACTGGGGTTGCTGTAGAGCAGGCCGATATTGATCTGGTTCGCACCCGCCAGGCTGCGCGCCGCCCGGTTGGGCGTGTAACCGAGTTCGTCGATCGCGGCGTTCACGACCTCGCGAGTGCTGGCCCGCACATTGCTCTCGCCATTGATAACCCTGGACACCGTCATCGGCGATACGCCGGCGCGGCGGGCAACGTCGCTGATGGTGGGCATCTTGTTGTTGCGGTGGTTATTGCGTTGACGGCGCGTCTGCTTCTCTTTCACTGTGTCACTGGCCTGAAGGTCTTGTACCAATCCTGTATAACTGATTCAGCCGCTACAATAAAGCGCGGTCATCAATTGCCCCAGCGTTACATTCCGCTCGAGACGCCGGAGACAGGGCCAAAGTTGATATGGCCGTTGCAGTGCAGCCACTCGCTAAACGAACCTCCACCGCAGGAGCCGTCCCAGGCACCGGTATTCTCGCTCTGGTCCTCGGCCTCGCGGGCCTGACCATTGACCTGCACATAGTCGACCTGCACGTCGCGGCCGCCGCTGTCATTGGTAAAGGCCACCAGGACATCGCCGCTCAGGGCGGTGGTGGCGGTGTAGTCCCGCATACCGGTGGTCAGTGTCCAGCTCTGCACATCGCTGCCGCCCACCCGCAAGGTGATCGACTCCTGTGCGCTGGTGCCGCGCGCGCGAACGGCGATGGTGCTGCCGCCGCCCGACGAGGAGGAACTGCTGCCCGAGGAACTTGAGGACGAGCTGCCGGTGCCGCCGTCGCCAACGCAGGGCGGTTCGTTCAAGCTGCCGTCGTGGTTGCCCTGAAAACCGAACGAGGTGCTGCCGCCCGCCTGCAGGGCGCCGTTCCAACCGACATCACCAGCCGTAACGGTGTTGCCCGAGGTGGACAGGTTTACGTTCCAGCTGCCGGTGATCTGTGGGTTTTCGTCGAACGGCAGCTCGACTTCCCAACCACTGACACTGGTACTGCCGTTATTGGTCACGGTCACGTCGAACTGGTAGCCACTGTTCCAGATATTGGAAGCGGTGATCGCACAGCTTACACCGCTGCCGGTACCGCCACTGCTGGAGCTGGAGCTCGACGAAGAACTCGAGGAACTGCTGGAGCTGGACGAACTGCTGGAGCTGGACGAACTGCTGGAAGACGAGCCGGTGCCATCCAGGCCAAAGAAGCGGATAACTTCCGAGGCATTGATCGAAATACTGTGGCCAGCACCCTGAATGCTAATGGCCTCCACTGAAGCGTTGGGACCGCTGCTGCCGTAGCGTGTGCGGGTCTGGTTGGACTGAGGGGTGTCGGTAGAGGTGGGGGTCTGGCCCAGCCCGTGGACGTAGGTCCACTGCTTGATTTCCTCGCCGAAATTATTGTAATCCAACACGTCATCGTTCACGCCGTGCCACAATTGCATGCGCGGCCAGGGCCCACCGTAGCCGGGGAAGGCGTTGTGCACCCGGCCGCCCCACTCCTGGGCGCTCAGAATGATATTGCCGCTGGAGCATTCGCTGTTCCACTCAGAGCCGCCGGTGGTGGCGAAACAGGTGTAAGGCACACCGGCAAAGGCGGCCCCGGCCTTGAACACATCCGGGTACAGCGCCAGCAGCACATTGGTCATCATGGCCCCGGAGGACAATCCAGAAGCGTAGACCCGGGTCGGGTCTCCGTTGTGGTTTTGCACCACGTAGTCGACCATCGACTTGACCGAGACCGGGTCGCTACCGCCGTCGCGGGTCAGGGCCTGGGAGGTGTACACGTCGAAGCACTGGCTGCTGCGCGTGACCGAGGGGTAGATGACAATATAGCCATACTGATCCGCCAGCGAGGCGAACTGGGTGTTGTTGAAAAGCACTGGCCCGGTACCCGTACAGTAGTGCAGCGCCACCAGAACCGGCGCGGGACCGGTCAGGTTGTCGGGCACGTAGAGATACATCTCCAGGTTGCCCGGGTTGTTGCCGAAGTTGTTCACCTGGGTCAGCGTGGCCGCTGACGCCGAGGGCAGCAACAGGGGACAGCTTGTCAGAAACATAATGAAAAAAATGGCGGCGGTGCGGCAACAGTGCGCCAGCCGATTGCGGTTCTTCACAGTAAGCATACCTGTCCTTTCCCTTTGGCTTTTTTATTGATAAAAGAGCTGACAGACTTTGCCGCCGGCCTGAATGTGGTCGCTGCAGCGCCGGGATATCCCAGCCCACCCAGCCGCCGTAGTCGACCGTAATGTTCCCGGTGTTGCGCACCACGTTGGTGTCGACGGCCCGGTGCCGATCGGGAAGCGGTCGACAAAGTCATCCACCTCCGTCCGCAGAGACGACGGGAACTGGTGGTGGCGATGGTCACCCGCCAGCGATACGCCCTTATGATCATCGGCACACCTCAGGAGCATCTGCCTTGCAGTAGCGGTCGATAAAGTCCTGATGACGCGGCAACTTTTCTATTGCCGTTGAAATTGAATTTTTCAGGCTGGATAGTGCTTGACGCAACTGCTCTTTCCCCATGAGGCGCCCCATATGATGATAAGCGCGCGGCTCGATACGCTGCCCCAGCATTACCTGAACCCAAGAGTCCACCCGGAAAAGTTCATCCGCATTACGATGCACCAGAGCACTCTCTTCAAACAATGCAATTCGTTGGGCAAGTGAGTCCGGCACCTCCATTTCCCGGCAAAACTTCCAGAAAGGCGTGTCCTCACGCTGGGTTGCCTTGTAATGCAGAATGATGAAATCCCGGATTTTTTCCATCTCCTCGCGGGCCTGTTCGTTGAAACGATGTAACACCGGCACACTGATACCGGAAAAGGGAAACATCTGCATCAGCCGTGTGAGGCCAATCATGATCAGGTGAATACTGGTGGATTCCAGCGGCTCCAGAAATCCGCTGGACAATCCCAGTGCAATGCAGTTTTTTTCCCAAACCCTGTGTCTGCGACCAGTCTTATAGCGAATCAGGCGCGGCTCCGTCAGTGGCCTGCCATCTATGCTTTTCAGTAACTCCGATCGCGCTTGTTCTGCATTCTGATAATGGTCACAAAAAACCATTCCGTTACCCACCCGGTGCTGCAACGGGATCTGCCAACGCCAACCGGCTTCATGAGCGATAGCCCGGGTATAGGGTTTTGCCGGTGCGGAGGATTCAGTCTGTACCGCCAGAGCGCTATTGGTTGGCAACCAGTGCGTCCAGTCTTCATAACCCACACCCAGTGTCTGCTCGATCAGCATTCCACTGAATCCCGTACAGTCGATAAACAGATCCCCTTCAACCTGCCTTCCAGAATCCAGTGTCAAAGCCGTGATGAAGCCGCTCTCCGGATGCTGCTGTACTGTTGTAATTTTGCCCTCCACCCGCTTTACCCCTCGGGCTTCACTCTGCCTGCGCAGAAATCCAGCGTAGCGGGTGGCGTCGAGATGGTAAGCGTAGTTGATACTGGATTTTTCCGAGGTGGCAAACTTTCCCTGCTCCGCAGCCTGCAACTCGTAACAGTAATCTCCCAATCCACCGCCAAAGCCCAGCTCTTTGGCACGCAGCCAGAAATGGTGAAACTCACCCATCCAGGTGGCCTTACCCACCTGACCGAAAGAGTGGATATAGCGATCACCGAGATCGCCCCAATTCTCAAAGGCGATACCCAGCTTAAAGGTAGCTTGTGTCGCGCGAATAAATTCAGCCTCGGAAATGCCCAGCAACTGGTGAAAAGACAGAATTGTCGGAATCGTCGCCTCACCTACCCCCACAGTTCCAATTGCATCCGACTCCACCAGGGAAATCTCCACCAGCGGTCCCAACTGCTTTGACAGTGCCGCCGCCGCCAGCCACCCGGCTGTACCGCCCCCGGCAATAACCACTTTTTTGATTTGTTGCATATTTTGACTTCTCCCGACAGGCATTCGCACTCTCAGCGATTCAAACGCTTTAGCAGAAGCGCGCGCAGACGGCGTGCCCCGACTTTATCCAACGGGGCCAGGTAACCGCGAGTGTGCTTAGGTAAATGCTCAGCGGCTTTTTCCGCAGAGTCAAAGAGATAATAATCAAACAGGGCTTTCCACGCTCTTTTTTCCTGATCCGGCCTTCCCCGCAAGCTTAGGAGGCCATGCATCAGAGTATTCATTGGGGTATCCAGATAGCCTGGAACAGGATTCCACCAGTAATTGATCAGTACATTGAAATCGTCTATCGCCTCAACTTGATGCCACCACAGGCTGGGATAGAAAAGAACATCTCCAGGCTCCATTTCTGCCACTTGGGCGGCGGCAAGAGCTTTCTTAAAACGTGGAAACTGCTCATAATCCGGATTATCGAAGTCCACCATGCTCACAATCTGTCCGCCGGGTGTGGGTTCCAGGGGGCCCGGGTAGAGATTTTCTATCTGCTCGGGAGGGAACAGAGTAAAACGGCGCCGCCCAACTGCGCAGCAGGCAATATTGTTGGACATGTCGAAATGCGCCGAAGCCACGGTGCGGTTGCCCATCCAGATACTGGCCAGGGGGGCGTGGCGGGCAAGAGGCTCGCTGCTGGCAATCAGGTCATTTTCCCGACGCAGCTCGGGAAAGTAGCCATCTATGCTGGTGGAGCCGATATAGTAGGAGGGAGGAAGATCTTTTCCAAAATTCTGCAGAATTCTCTCAAATACGCTTTCCAGATACATCCACTCAGTAGAGAAATTCAGGCCAGATAGATCCCGCTTATAGAAAAAACGCCCTTTGATTTCTGGCTGCCCCATATAGGTGACCAGCGGCTTGCCGCTGTAAAACGCCTGCAGGTAATCCATGGCTGCAGCGGGCGACAGCAGGCCTTGTTGCACCAGCGGCCAGCTCACTGCCATCTTCCTGAAGATAACAGGCTCTTCTGCCTCCATCAGTTTATCCAGAGGAAGCTGGTCAGGGTTGACGCCATTAACAACCCGGGTTTTGCGTTGAATCTCTAACATTGATACTGGCAGCTCTTTTTGTTGTTATCTTGCTGGTTCCGCTATGCGGTTAATGTTGGCAGTTGCTCATTTTTGTGTCAAACCGAAACCTCCGTCATACGTTTGCGGTTTTTTCGCTCTATAAGAGAAGCCACATTATCCAGTGAGGTCACTACCTCAAAGGCCATTTTCAGGAATCCGGTCTTGTTGAGGCTCTCAAGCGCAACGCCATTGAGCGATGCCAGTTTTTCCCCACTGATCGTAAAGAAATCTTCCAGAGTGTATTGCTCCGCATCACTCAGCTTCACTTCCACTTTAACCGGCTCTATGAGTCCATGCTCTTCAAAAGCGGCAAACATGGCTTTGCGGATTTTCGCACCTTCGTGAATACGGCGAAGAATGCCGCTGATCTTCTCCAGGTATGGAGAATTTCCACCATGGGGTAAAAATACCGGCTCACCCTCGGTTTCACTGACTCTGGGGTTATCCATATCCACGTGGATCATGGGCTCTTTTACCAACTCTCCATCCACGTGCCTGTGTTGAAAACCGATAAGAAAAGGGCCTCGATCCAGCACCGCGGGTACATACCTGGCATCCCAACCTTGTTCATTCAGAAACAGATTTTCTCCCGGGTCCAATCCCAGTAGAGCTATGGCCTGATATTCATTCTCGGCGGAATCCCAGCGAAAAAGAATTGGATACTCCCGCTGGGCATCGACAAACTCTGTTGGGAATACCAGTACCTGGTTGACCCCATCGCCAAACTCCACGGAATGCCCCGCGATGACTCGCAGGTCCTTGTGTACAATATTGTCCAGTAACTTGGTATTTGACATCCTACCCCCCTGAAGACAAAAACGGCCGCTGCAAACGCAGCGGCCTGAAGATACAACCAAATATTCAGAACAGCCTTTACATCAGAACTTGTACTGCGCACCTATTAGGTAGCGCGCATCCAGTTCCTGCGCGAACCAGATATTGCTCTCGTCCCTGGCAAAGGTCTTTATGCTTTCCGAGGTGAAATTGAGCCCCTCGAACAGAACGGTCAAGTTGTCGGTAACTTCATAACTGACGTTCATGTCCCACTGTCCGTAGTCATCCACGAATACCGGGTTGTTGGATGCACCACGGTTGACTCCGGACAGGAACTGGTCCCGCCAGTTATAAGCCAGACGGGCGGACAGGCCAAAGTTTTCGTAGATCAGAGCCAGGTTGGCACTATCGCTCAAGCCGAGCAGGGCGAACTGGGTTTCACTGGGATCTGCGGCCCTGTCGAAGCCGATGTCGCCGCGTACGGTGGTCATATTCGCCTGTACACCGAAGCCTGACTCCCCGAAAAAGTGCTGTGCCGCCACTTCAAAACCGTAGATCTTCGCCTCTTTGTTGTTGACGGGAACGCTTACATCGAACGCCATAAGCGGATCGTCTTCGTTGGGAATCAGATCGTACTCCGTGAGAATCTCATCGACATAGGCCTGCGGCAGATTCATGTCTTCATCCATATTATCACTGAACATATCCTTGGCCGCTTCTGCGCCAAAGTTATCCAGCAGTGCCGTCATGGTGAAGAGATGTGCCTCACTGCGATCTGCTCCCAGTTCGTCCAACAGAGCCAAAGCATCACCGGAGCGGCTGCCTTCGGCACCCGAACTCACGTCACGCAACTGCACATCCGGTGTGTAGAGGTCCATGCTGTACAGAGTCTCTTTGGATGTACCCACGAAGTTGTTTACACGCTTCTCGTAGAAACCCGCGGAAACGTAGCTACTGTCTCCGTAGTACCACTCCATGGAGAGGTCGTAGTTGGACGACTCCAGCGGCAATAGGAAGGGGTTACCTTGATCACCACCAGGCACCGCTCCCAGAGCGGTGGGGCCGGAGGGGTTGTTCACGGAGTTAGAGGCAAAAAGGTCGCCGTAGCTCGGCCGGGCGATGGTCTTGCTGTAGGAGACCCGCCCCACCAGGTCCTCACGCAAATCAATAGAGAAATCTATGCCAGGCAATAGATTGTCGTAACTGTTGCTATGGGTGATCGGCAAGTTGCCCGCGAGATTGCGACCAAAATCGTTGTCAGACTCCCAGACAATATGCTTCGGAATCCCCATCAGAGAAGTGGACTTGGAGTCGGTGGTCTCGTAGCGGGTACCCAGTACCAGTCGGGTGGGAAAGCCTGCGAGTTCGCCTTCCAGCGTGAACTGGAAGTAGGCGGCGAGAACATCCTCCTCAACCATGTTCAATTCGGTATTGGTAATGTCATCATCATTCCAGGGACCGGCCATCGCCATATACAGCTTCTCAGCATCGCCGCGGAAAGCATTAATCTGGTTCCCTCCCGGATTGAAGTCCTCGAACTCACAGGTCAAGCAGAACTCTTCAACCAGATCTGTGGGAATATCCGGAGTCTTGTTACCCCACCCCCCCAGAGTCTGAGTTGTTTCCAGTCTCGCCTGCGTCATGTCCGAGCGGGTGGATGCGATACCAAAGTCTGCGCGACCGTTGTCGAACTCCCATGAGCCACTCAGGTGAAACTGATCTATCTCGTGTTCCTGGCTGGAGCTGACGGTACGAGCCACGGAGGAGGCCAGCTCGGAGGCGTCCAGAACACCGTTACCATTGCCGTAGATCTCATCATTAAATTCAATGGACTGCTTCGGGAAGCCGCTGCTGATATCCAGGGAGTGAGAATCCACTACAAAAGCGCCGATACCGAAGAGAATCGAGCTGGTTCCCAGCGGGCCATTGGGATTACTTTCAGATTTGGAACTGTGGGCGTCGAAGGCAAAACTGAGATTGTCATTTAGGTCCCACTCGGCGTTGAAACCGAAGGATTTGAGCTCATCATTCTGAGAGCGCAACTGCTGTTCGAAACCGATATCTTTCGCGTCGCCTGGAATATCCTGATCCTGGAAAACCGGGCTGGAGACAACGGAATCACCATCGAAAGTCATCTCACTGCGGATAGCGTTGAACCAGTTGGTTTGGTCGGTGCGGCGCTCCTCCTGGCTGTTCTCCGCATATAGCGCGTCCAGGGTCAGGGTGACGTCCTCCCGCGGGCGGAATTGAACGGTGAGCTGGCCATTTTGCCGCTCACGCTCGGTCTGGGTCACGTGGTAACGGCTATCCTTGGGAATGGATACCCACAGGGCGTCTGACGGCAAGTTATTGACCACCGTATCATTGCCAACGAACTCGCTGCTGCCATCGCGAATGGTGCCCGCGTCGCGAATATCCCAGTCGTTAACAGTAGCACTACGGGAGCCACCGTGGCGTTCCTGGAAACTGCCAAAGAGGGAAACGCCGAGGGTTTCCTCCTCGTTGGTCCAACTGAACAGGCCGGAGGTTTCCGGGGTGAAATCGTCACCTTCAAACGCCACACCGGTATCGTGCATGGCCTTGGCACCGATGATCGCCTTGATGCCAGGGTCATCGAGGGGGCGCACGGTCTTAATGTTGATCGTGGCGCCGATGCCGCCGGAAGAGTTGGAGGCACGCCCCGTCTTGTATACCTCCAAACCAGAGACGCCTTCCGAGGCGAGATTGGAGAAATCGAAAGAGCGGCTGGTACCGGTAGCAAAGTCTGCATCCTGGTCACCACCGACGGTGGCAACGTTGGCGGCGGGCATCTGGCGGCCGTTCAGGGTTACCAGGTTAAAGCCCGGTCCGAAGCCGCGGACCGTCACTTCCGAACCCTCACCGTTCACCCGGTTGATGGAAACCCCGGTAATCCGCTGCAGCGACTCGGCCAGGTTGGTGTCGGGGAACTTGCCGATATCCTCGGCGGAAATCGCATCCACCACCCCGGAGGAATCGCGCTTGATATCCATGGAGCGCTCGAGGGAGGCGCGGATACCGGTGACGGTGACCTCTTCGAGTGCATTCTGCTCCTGCGCCAGGGCCTGGTGGGAACCGATGGCGGACGCCATCACCGTGATTATGACTTCGGACAGCTTGTTTCTTTTATATCTGTACATGGGGCTCCTCTCATCTCCTATCGTCGCGCCGCCGCTGTAATCTCCATGACTACACATCCATGGGCTCCTTGGCTGCGGTGCTTGCTCGGTTATTATTCAACTATCCATTGATGGTAACGCTACCAAAACGTAGAAATGCGTCGTTCAGCCGGCGATGTCAAGTTATTTCATCTCCTCTCTCCCGGGTTTCTTCGTTTCTGCTCTGTGCTGCCGGGTTGCCGTCGATTATTACCGCCGCTGTGAACGACGGCCCACTTTACGCAGACGGCAATACCGGCACTTCCTGAATGGACATTTTGTTCTGGTTGAAATGGGGCCTTTTAGCGATATCACTGACCCTGAAACAATTCTCCGGCAGAGAGTCTGCCTCCATCGTCCTTATTTGCGCTGTGTCACAATCTTGGACGTATAACTTTGCGTAGGCGGGAAGTTTGACCCTTAAAGGAGAGGTACCAGGGATGGGAAAGAAGGGAATGTTAGCGCTCAAAGTTCGTCGAAAGTGACCCGGAAGGCGGTGGCCTTGCCCGTGTCGGGATCGAGGTGGCAATCAAAGAGGAATTCCCTCCAGTCGTTTCCGAGGCGCAGCTCGCCTCGGCCCGACAACAGCCGGTTGCTGGACAGCGTCAGGGTGTCCTGATCCTCGGTGCCGAGGAAGACCCGGTCCGTTCCCGGGACCCGCGCCCTCAGTGTCTCCAGGGCCAGCGGCTGGCACATGACCTCGGCCACCTTCTTCGCGTTGCTCCACTTCGAGGCCAATTGGCGCCCCTCCGCAGACTTGAGCCCGGCGATCTGCTCCTCCACCACCCTGGCCTGTGCCGCGGACAGCTGCGGTTCCCCGGCGGTCTCGTCGGCAGCCCGGGGCCACGCGGAAAGCGCGAGAACCGCAAGCAGGGGCAGTGAAAAGCGGACAACGGCTGTGGAAGCGTGGAGCATGTCTCTGTGTCCTGAGGCGTGGGATATGTGTGATCCCGGCGCCATGGTCACGCGTTGCCGGGACGATTCCAGCGTAGCAGCACTCTCCCCCGCCTGCCGGTGTTCCCGCCGTTTCGGCGCCGGCTCCCCTCAGAACCTGTTTGGAGTCTCGTCCCCGTTCCGTGCGGGGCCGGTCTGGGAGCGGCCGCAGGCCGCGCGACAGCTCATCCCGCGCAGCGGCCAGGGTAGACGAAGGATTTTGCGCCACCACCAGCGCGCGCAGGGATTTCGCGTAGGCCGAGCGCCATTCCGCCGAAAGCTCCTGGTAACGCAACCACAGGTCGTAGCCGTCCTCGGCCCGGGAAAAGGGTGAGGACAGTATCAGCAAGGGCAAAATCAACCGGCACCACAGGACGGCAACGCGCATTATTTTCATCTCGACTTTATTATCGGGATTTACTGGAATTCTTTTGACAAGACGGCGCATGGATTTATTATGGTAGCGGTATCATCTTCCCCCGATACCATAACACACAGGGAGGAAGCACTGCCGTGGAATCAGCGCCCCCCACAAACGCCGGCTCGGCATCAGCCATATCGCCCGCCCATCCGACCGCCGCCCAACGGAGTGCCGCCCAACGGAGTGCCGCCCAACGGAAATACAGGTTTGCAGGGGCAAAAACCTGCCGCCCGGGGGCGAGCCACAGGGCAGTGGCGAGTCAGCGGCGGGCCTTACGACAGAAACAAAAAACGATACACTGAAGCAAATAAAAAATGGAGAAACTAATAATGATGACGAAAAAACGGGCCCTGCCCGCCCTCCTGGCACTGACCGCCGTCCTATCCGCCTGCGATGGCGGAAAACCCGAAGCCGCCAACACAGCACAGGCCGAAGTTCCCGACGTAATCCAGAAAGAAGCCGAAAACCGGCGCATGGCCCAGGAGCGCAAGTTCGCCTCCCAGCCGCTGGTTTCCCATATCTACACCGCCGACCCCTCCGCCCACGTGTGGGACGACAAGCTCTACATTTATCCCTCCCACGATATCGAAACCGATATCCCCATGGACGACACCGGCGCGCACTTCGCGATGCGCGACTACCATGTCCTCTCCATGGACAGCGCCGGCGGGGAGGTGACCGACAACGGCGTGGCGCTTTCGGTGGACGACGTCCCCTGGGCCGGCCGCCAGATGTGGGCCCCGGACGCCGCCAGAAAAGACGACAAGTACTACCTGTATTTCCCCGCCAAGGACAAGCGGGATATCTTCCGCATCGGCGTGGCGGTGAGCGATTCCCCAACCGGTCCCTTCGAGCCGATGGAGGAACCCATCCCCGGCAGCTACAGCATCGACCCCACCGTGTTCGAGGACAACGGCGAGCACTACCTGTACTTCGGCGGCATCTGGGGCGGCCAGCTGCAGCGCTGGCAGACGGGTGAATATGTGGCGGAGGACAGCTACCCCGCCGACGACGAGCCCGCCCTTGCGCCGATGGTGGCGAAACTCTCCGATGATATGCTGAGCTTTGCCGAGCAGCCGAAGGAAGTGCTGCTGCAATACGAAGATGGCAGCCCCATTCCCGCCGGCGACAACGACAAGCGTTTCTTCGAAGCCGCCTGGCTGCACAAGTACGGTGACACCTATTACTTCTCCTACTCCACCGGTGACACCCACAATATCGCCTACGCCAGCGGCGACAGCCCCTACGGCCCCTTCACCTACCGCGGCGTGATCCTGGAACCGGTGCTGGGCTGGACCAACCATCACTCCATCGCGGAACTTGACGGCCAGTGGTATCTCTTCTATCACGACACCCAGCTCTCCGGCGGCCAGACCCATCTGCGCAATGTGAAAATGATGCCCCTTGCGCACAACGACGACGGCAGCATCCAAACCCTGAGCGCCTTTGCGGACTGAACCATGAAAAACAGCAAAAGAATCCCCTGCCTGCTGGCGGGCCTGCTTACCGCCGCTACGGCCTGCGCCGATCCGGACAGCCGCGGGGTGGAGGTGCACCAGCTGCAAAACGACAAGCTGAGCTACAGTTTCACCACCGGACTGGGCGGCCGCGGCCTGGGGTTTGCCGCCGCCGGCCGGGACAACCTGTTGAAAGTGGGCGAGGCGGTGCGCGAACAGCCCGCGCCCGAGGTCTCCGCGGACGCCGGCTTTATCCCCTACTTCGGCCATATCGTCTGGCCGGGGCCGCAGAGCAACTGGTGGGGACAGCAGACCGTGAATCCCGAACGCCGCGCCGCGAAGGCAGACTGGCCGCCGGACCCTTTCACCGTGCTGAGCAAATACTCCCTGGCCGAACTCACCGACACCTCGGCAAAAATCGTCTCGCCGGTAAGCCCCGTCACCGGCCTGCAGCTTACCAAGGAAGTGCACCTGCAAGGCGATGCGCTGGAACACCGGGTGGAAGCCATCAACCGCCGGGACGAAGCCGTGAGTTGGGATATCTGGTTCAACACCCGGGTGAGGCCGGAAACCCGGGTCTATGTGCCGGTAAAGGATTTCGACGGCGACCTGCGCCTGTCGGAATTTCCCGAGATGCCCGGCGAAGCCAAGGCCGACGCGGAAAAGCGCGAGCGTGGATTTTTCGATTTCGCCCGCGGCGAAAAGATCAAGGCCAAGGCCTATATCGAGCCCGCCGCCGACTGGTTCGCGGCCTTTACCGACGACCAGCTTTTCGTGATCGAATTCCCCATGCTGCCCCGCGACGCCATACACCCGGACCAGAGCCTGGTGGAACTCTATCTGGAAGCGGACCCGGCGCAGCCCGGCAGCGGCGTGCTGGAACTGGAAGTGCACGGGCCCTACCGCACCCTTGCCCCCGGCGAATCCATGTCCGCCACGGAAAAATGGCGCGCGGTCGCCTATACCGGGGAGGACACCGTCGAAGGGCACCTGCGCGCACTGCGCGACCTGGGTCTCAAAATTCCCTGAGGGACTCGGGACCTACGGAATGATCGACTACTCCCCTTTGTAGGAGCGGCGGGGCGGCCATCCGCCCATGCCCGCGATCGGTCTTGCTACGTAGCTCGTACCGCCGACTCGCGCCATCCATGGCGCTCGCCCTCCGGGCGCCTACGGCGTCCAAATCGGCTATCCTGCCGATTTGTCGCGGGCATGGCCCGCTCCTACAAGGGAAAGCCCCCCGAAGGACAGAAACTCCATGTCGAAAATCACCGCCGCCCGCGTTATCGTCACCAGCCCCGGGCGCAATTTCGTCACCCTGAAAATCGAAACCGATTCCGGCCTGCACGGCGTCGGCGACGCACCCTGAACGGCCGCGAGCTGGCAGTGGGCGAGGTGTTCAACACCATCTGGGACTGCAAGCAATTGATCGAGGAACAACTGGTCGACTATATCCGGGCCACCGTGCTGCACACCGGCGGTATCACCCACCCTCGCGGAGCGGTATCCGTACAAGCCGGTGAACCGCCTGGAAGATGGCTCCATGCACGATTGGTGACTTCCTGCCGATACCGCTCGTCGCTTCCGCTTTACGAAACCAGCGGTGGATTGCAACGCCGCCGCTCATACGTATATTCTTGTGAGAACTTCTGCGCCCGGAATCACAAGAACAAAAAATGCTCAATACAAAAAAGGGGTTTATAGCCTCACTCGCGGGGATTTTAGGGGGGATGGCGCTTGGATCTGTTCCCTACTGGGAAGACATCAAGCGCGACGCCTTTCCGAATCGCCCCTCCGCAGTCTGGGAGTTGGGCGAGATCGACGAACAGGTCATGAAGGACACGGCCAGTATTGAACAGTTGCTGGCCCTAACCCCTCCCGGCAACGGGGCGCCAGGCCGTGAATGGCAGAATTTTCTGGCGCAGCTCAACCAGGTGGATACCGGGGAGCGCTACAGCAACGGTGGAGCCACCACTCCGCTGCTACCCTGGTACGCCTATATCGCCAAACACAACCCCCAGGCGCTGTATAAAAACCTCAATAGCGGCGATTTCGATTCCTCGAAATTCAATCACCTGTTGCAAATGGGCATGCTGGGCGATTGGTACCAGTATGTAGAAAGCATTGATAAATTGTTATTGGGCAGCGAACAGGCCCTGTTGAGCTACGCCCTGGCCAGAGGTGGGGAGGAGGCCCGGCGCAAAGTAACGGAGGCCTTTTTCAATATCGCACGGGATTCAGACAGGACACACCCACTGAGCCTGGAACTGGAAAATATCCGCTTTGCCGCCCCGGCCATGAACCCGCAGGAACGGCAGATACTTCTCGACTCGCTGCTGCAAGGGCCCTTTAAGATCGATCCGCGAAGTGTGCGGAGACTGACCCTGCTGGAAGATATGAACCGGGAAAAACTCCGCGCCCTGATTGAAAAATTCCAGTACTCCCACAAATCCATGTCGTCCTATATGACGACGGCGGCGTTGCTCGGGGAGGCTAAATATATCAGCGTAATGGCGGGCGACGCCCGGGACAACGACGGACAGCCGACAAACTTCTACTGCAGCGTTTGCGGCCTGGCGCTGGCGGCGGATGGGCTTATCGGCGAGCCGTTAGTGCAGGCGGAAGACCGCGATGAGCTACAGATACTCCCCTCTGAGCAATACGGGTTTGTACTGACTCGCGAACCTGGCGCCCAAGTGGCGCAGGAGGGGGCACAATGAAACAATCACAAGCGGCAACAAAGCCGGTAAAGCGGGAACCCGCCCCGCGCTCGCTGTTGCTCGCAGCCCTGGCATTTTTTGTTCTCAGCTATCTCGCCACGCAAAAGGCCCTGTTCGACAGCGACACCCGCCGGCAAATTGCCGCGCAACTTCGCAGCTTACAGCTCGCGACCTGCTCTGAAGGCATACGCCTTCCCGGCATAGAGTGCCCCACCCTGTCCATAATCAGGAACTTCCCACCGAACAGCAATGAGCCACTGCGGTACCAGTTCGCGCGGCTTCCCAGCCTGTCCGCCGCCGTCGACAAGCTGCAGTGGAATCGGGGATCGGAAGCGGATACCGCCAGACTGCTCACCATCTGGAAAGCCCTCGAGCTGGGGCGCCAGCGCCAGAGCAGGAAAAACCATCAGGCCATACCCGCGATCACGCAATTGCTGCAACCTGTTTGGGAGGAGTATCCCGATATGGTGGCGGCCGCCTCCTGTCTGTATTGCGGCGACAGCTTTAGCGTATTGTCGTCGCTGATCAAAACAGGCACCGATGATGACGGTAAGTTAAGGGCCCTGGCCATGGGCCACCCGAGGCTGCTGGCAGAGATAGCCCCGACAGGTATTTTCACTGACACCGAGCTGGAAAGGATCGCCACCGTCCACGGCGAACTCAGCAGTGGTGGCGACAGCAAGACCGCTGAATTTATCGGCAAAATCCTGCTCGACCGGCAAGACCTCTCCCCGCTCGAGGCCTGGCTGTCCAAGGGCCTGAACGGCGGCCGCGCCCTCGGGGATGCCGGGTTGGACGCCATTCCCCGGGAACTGGTTATAGCGGCTTGGGAGCAGGGTGTTCGCAATGGCTATGACAATGTCGAACTGTCGGAATACCTGGTCGCCCGGGGTTACCGGCCCGCCCTGCGCTGGGTGGTATGGCTTGAGTCCACCGAATTCAAATACCTGCACGGTTGGTCCTATGAGCGCGTCCAAGGCCAGTATCAGTCAATATTGACCAGGTTTACCCACTTCCCCGCCAGCAAAGGCGGGCCATTGGCGACGTTTTACAGCGGCCACTGGGCTTCCATTTACTGGGATGACAGGGCGGGACGCTGGGCCTACTGACACCTCCAACCCGGTGCTGGCTTCAACAAGGGCGGACAAAAGGTTCGCCCCTACAGACGTTTTCGTCGTTCCGGCACAGGCTGGAACCCGGATGTCACAGGTCTGGATATCGCGCCGGTATGAACAGCCAACGAAAGCTCGATTTAAAACAGAGTACCTGCAAGCTCCGCGGTCCTTGTTTTTCTGTTCGCTTTTTTACAAGCTGGCCCTGTTCGCCTCAGGCACCCTGTGGTAGCAGATCAACCGACAGAAAATAAAAAAACCATGAAATATCCGATACTCGCGCTCCCCCTCGCCTGCCTCGCCCTGGCAGCACTCCCCCTGCAAGGCACCGCGGCCGACACCGCCGAAAATCTCTACCGGGACAACTGCGCCGGCTGCCACGGCGGTGAACCACCGCGCGTCCCTGCCGCACGGGCGGCGCAAACAATCCGCGACGGCCTGCCGGCCAAAGGCATGCCCGCCTTCGACGCCCGGCTGTCGGACCGGGAAATCCGCGCGCTGGCGGGACTGCTGGACACCCGCCCCCGCAAGCATTCCCCCCGTACAACGGCATCCACGGCCAGCTCAGCCCTATCGGCGGGGGACCACCGCTTCCGGCTGGAGCCGGTGGCCAGCGCGCCGGGGGAACTCTGGGATATGGACTTTCTCCCGGACGGCACCGCGATCGCCACCCAGAAGGAGGGCCGGTTGTGGCTGTTCAAAAACGGGGAGCGCCGGGGCCCGGTGAGCGGTATACCGGCGGTGAAATACGAAGGACAGGGCGGCCTGCTCGGGGTCACCGTTCACCCGGATTATGCGGAGAACGGCTGGATTTATCTCACCTATGCGGGCGCCGGCGACGGCAACGGCAGTGCAATGACTACAGTGGTGCGAGGAAAGCTGAAGGGACTGCGCTGGGTGGACCAGGAGAAAATCTACACCGCTCCCGACCGCTTCTATACCGGCACCAGCCACCACTTCGGCTCCCGCCTGGTGGTGCGCGATGGCTATCTCTATTTCAGTGTCGGCGACCGCGGCCACCGGGACGGCGCCCAGGACACCGGCGACCCCCGGGGCAAGATCCACCGTCTGCACGATGACGGGCGCATACCGGAGGACAATCCCTTCGCCGCGGCCGGCGGCGCCGCCTCGGTGTGGAGCTACGGCCATCGCAATCCCCAGGGTATGACCCTGCAGCCGGGCAGTGGCACCGTCTGGGCCGCGGAGCACGGCCCCCGGGGCGGTGACGAGGTCAACCTGATCCAGCCCGGGCGCAACTACGGCTGGCCGCTGGTCACCTTCGGCATCAACTACGACGGCAGCATTATCACCGAACACAGCCACCGCGAGGGTATGGAACCCCCCAAACACCACTGGACCCCGTCCATCGCCGTCTCCGATATCGATTTCTATACCGGCGACCGCTTCCCCAGCTGGCGCAACCACCTGCTGGCGGCCAGTCTGGCGGCACAGCAGCTGCACCTGCTGCGTATCGACGGCGACAAGGTGGTGGACGACCAGATACTGCTGGAAGACACCGGCCGTATCCGCGATGTGCGCAACGGACCCGATGGTTATCCCTATCTGCTGATCGGCAGTGATATTTTCCGGCTGGAGCCGGCGGAGGGTTAGGGCATCACCCTGTAGGAGCGGGCCATGCCCGCGATCAACTTGCAGTGGTACCTGGACAGTCCGATCGCGGGCATGGCCCGCTCCTACAAAGCATCGCCCCGGCTCAGAGGCCAGCGACGCGCATTTCAAGGGTGTAGACGGAATCCATGGCGGTGATAAACAGTGTCCTGCGCTGTTCGCCGCCGAAGGTGACATTGGCGGTCCAGTCTTCGGGCACCGGGATGTGTTCCACCTGCCGGCCCTCACTGTCGAACACGGTAATGCCCTTGCCGGTTAAATACAGGTTGCCCTGCGCATCCAGGGTCATGCCATCGGAGCCCATTTCGGTGAACAGTCTTTTGTCGGACAGGCGCCCGTTTTCGGCCATCGAGTAGACGTAAGTTTTGTTTGCGCCTATATCGGCCACGTACAGTTTCCCGCCGTCGGCGCTGCCGATAATCCCGTTGGGTTTCACCAGGTCCCCGGCGACGCGGACGACTTGCTTGCGGTCCGGTGGGAGATAGTAGACGGCTTCGGCTTCGATCTCCTTTTCGCTTCTGTCCCAGTAGTCGCGCAGATAAAACGGATCGGTAAAGTAGATGCCGCCGCCGGGAGCGACCCAGAGGTCGTTGGGGCCGTTTAGCCGCCGCCCGTCGAAATTTTCCAGCAGTACATTGACCTCTCCACCGGGAGCGATGCTCCACAGCTGCCCCTTGTCATCGGCGCAGGCCAGCAGCCTGCCGTCGCCATCGAAATACAGGCCGTTTGCGCGGCCGGCGTCGTCCATAAACAGGGAGAGTTTTCCGTCGACTCCGTACTTCCAGATTTTGTTGTTCGGCTGGTCGGTGAAAAATACGTTGCCCTCGCTGTCCGCGGCGGGGCCTTCGGTAAACGCGAAGTCGCTCGATACCAGTTTTAGTTCCGCGCCTTCAGCGATAACCGGACTCGCCGCGATCGCGCTCTGTGCGAGGAAAATCAGCCCGGCATAGAAAGTGGCAAATTTGATGAACATGATGTTTCTTAATCCCTAATGGTTTCGGTGTTCTTTTTCGGGCACAGTGCTTTCCTGTAGGAGCGGGGTGTGCCCGCGATCAGGGTCTGATCGCGGGCATGGCCCGCTCCTACATAGGGTCATAGTGCGCACCGGGCAGCTATTCAAACCGATTCCGGCTCGGTGCGCACGGCGCACTCTACAGGTGAAGAAGCGCCGGGGGCGGGCAGTAATATGCGCAGCCGGTAGCTACGTCCCGCCTCTATCGGACTGATCAAAGGCTCGCGCAAAGGAATGCCGTCCAGCTCTACGCGCGGCTTTTCCACATCGGTCGCGCGAATAAAACTTACCTCGAAGACGGCACCGCGAAAGTGGCGTTCCACCCGCGCCTGATGCCAGTGCGACGGCAACTGTGGCGCTATGCGCAGGCCCGACCGCTCTCCTTTTAGTCCGAACAGCTGCTCCAGCACGCAGCGGTACAGCCAGGCGGCGGTTCCGGTATTGAACAGTTGACTGGAGCGGCCCGCGTGCTCGGGGTACTGGTGCCAGGCGCCGCGGTAGTAATTGGGCACGAATACCGGCAGCTGGCCGCGCCGCAGCAGGTCCTCCGGATCGGGGCCGGGAATCATTTGCCGCAGCAAACCCCAGGCTTTATCGCCTTCGCCAACGCCGTAGAGGCTGTGGATATAAAAAATCGCCGCGTGATTGTACACGGAACCGTTTTCCGCACTGCCCGGGTGCTTCTGGGTGAGCCGGCCCACGTCCTCGCGCATGGCGGTGTAGGCGGGCGCGAGCATCACCGGGCCGAAGGGCGTTCCCAGTTGCTGCTCCACGGCGCGCAGTATGCGCGCGCGCTGTCCGTCGTCCGCGGCGCCGGCGAGCAGCGCCCAGCTCTGGGGGTTGAGATAGATGCGTCCCTCCCGGTCGTCGCGCACGCCGAAGGCGACACCGTCGTCGGAAATCCCCCGCGCGAACCAGTCGCCGTCCCACAGGTGGCGGTTTACCGCGCGGTTGAATTCCTCCGCCGTGGAGAGGTATTTTTCTGCGAGGACGTTTTGGTTCCGCTGCGCACAGATCCCGGCCCAGAGTTTCAGCGCATGGGCCGTGGCCAGGGACAGCCACCCGGAAACCCCTTTTCCCCGATAGCCGGCCATATTCATCGGGTCGCACCAGTCGCCCTGGTTGATGTAACTGAGACCCCGCTCGTCCCGCGCCGCCGCCAGGTGTTCCACAGCCCGGCTGACGCACTCGAAAACGCTGCGACCGCCCTGCCCGGGCACGGGTTCGTCGAGCAGCGCCACGGGCTCGTCCAGCAAGGCATAGTCGCCGGTCTCGTCCAGGTAGGCACTGAGGCAAACCGGCAGCCACACGCAGTGATCCGTGTGCGGCACCTGGTTGATATATTTCAGCTCCGCTTTGGCATCGAGCAGTATGCCATCCGGCATGGCGCCGTCCGGCTTCTGCTGTTCCAGCGCCTGTAAAAATGCCGCGCGCGCGGTCTGCGGGCGAATATAGGCCATGCCCATATGGTCCTGCAGGTAGTTGCGGGTCTGCGGGTCGGTGGTCAGGCGGTTTACGTCGCCGTGATAGAAAACCTGGCGCGGCAGCCAGTGGTTGACGAAATGATCCAGCTCCCCGTCCGGTGTATCGATGTGGAGACAGCCGCGCCCCTGCTCCAGGTAACGCCGGTAACCATCCGCGGCCGCGGCAAATCCGTCGGCGGAGAGATACCGCTCGCGCAGCGCAAGAATTTCCCCCTCGTCGCGGGCGGGGCCGAACAGGAAGCGCAGGGTGCGGCTTTCTCCCGGCTGCAATTGAAGACGGTATTGCAGCACCGCCGCCGGCATCTGGTAGCGCGCGTCCCCGCAGCCGAGCAACGGTTTTTGAACAGCATCCGGATTGTGCAGGCCGCCCTCGCCCTCGAAAACCGGTTGGCACGTCTCCCAGGCATCGGGAGGCGTTTCGTGCAGAAAAAAGGTCTTGTCCTTGAGGTCGCGGTTTTTGAAATAATCCTCGACCTTCTGGTAGGGCGTCACGCTGGAGCAGACGATGCCGCCCAGGTCGGCCCGGTATTCGGCGGACTGGTTCATCCAGCTCATATAGCCGACGGGGAAATAGGGATAGACGGAAACAACCCGCGCCTCCGCGGAGGTGTTGGCAATTTCGCACTGCCACAGCTCCACCACCTCGTCGACGGGCAGGCTGAGCCCCATGGAGGCTCGCAGGCCGTGCTTTTGCACTTCCCAGGTAATTTCTTCCGGCGCCGCGGTAAAGCAGAAGCTGTCGGGTGCCGCGCGCACCGGCTCGTGGGGAGCGGAGAAAAGCGCTCCGCTCTGCTCGTCCTTGATATACAGAAAGCGGCCGGGGTGATGGGCGTAATACGGCTGCTCCGGCTGCATAAAAGTGGTGGCTTCTATGTTGGGCCCGCGGGCATAGCTGGCCGGTTCCGGCTGCATAAACCGCGCCACTGCAAAGCCCCGGCAGTTGGCCTGGATCATCATGCGCCGGTTCCACAGGAAGGCGCCGGCGGCGGGCATGGCGGTGGGGCTGTGCAGCCGGCAACGGCTGCCGTCCGGGGCGCTGCTTACGAGATCCGATGGGTTTTCCATATTATTCACAATACCTCCGATGTAACTGCTCCCCCATAGGGAACCTGCAATGATTTAGAGGAACCACACTGTAGGAGCCCCGCGATCGGCCTCGCGACGAAGAGAGGTCGATCGCGGGCATGTCGGATGGCCGCCCCGCCGCTCCTACAGATGTCCGGTTCTACTCACGCGCGCGTTCCCTCTCCCGGATTTGGGCCTGGATTTTTTCCAGCCTTGCGTTGTTCAGGGGATAGAAGCTCACCAACAGCGCGGCCAGCAGGGCGAAGACGCCGGGGACCACCGTCTGCAGCAGGGCGATACCGGTTTGCGAGGCCTGCGCCTGGTTCGCCACGTAACCGAAGACAGCCAGGGTCCACAACATCAATGCCGAGCCCAGGGCGCCGCCCAGTTTTTGCGCGCAGGTGGCGGCGGAAAAGGTCATGGCGGTGGCGCGCCGGCCGGTGCGCCATTCGTTGTAGTCGGCGCTGTCCGCATACATGGACCAGGCCAGGGGCGATTTCGGCCCCAGGGCCAGGCTGATCAGGATATTCAGGGTGAACATCAGCCAGATGGCATCCCTCGGCACGAAATAAAAGGCCACCGATAAAGTGCCGACAATCGCCATCAGAATCACCAGCAGCCGCGTCTTGTCCACATAGCGGGTCAGCAGCGGGGTGAGCGCCGCGCCGGCGGCCAGCGCCAGTGCCTGCGCCGCCAGGTAGTTGGAAATCAGGTCCGGCCGTTCCACGTAGTACTTGAAGTAGTAATAGGAGGAGCCGCCGCGCAGGGTGATGGTGAGCATGATCACCATTGCCAGTGCGATCAGGATCAGCCAGGGGCGGTTGTGCAGCAGGTCCCGCAGGTCGTCCCGCACGCGGGTCTTCTGCGCCGGCGGCGGCACTATGCGCTCCCGGGTGAAGAAAAAGGTAACGGCGAATATCGCGCAGGCAATCGCCCCGTAGAGCGCCATTGTCAGTTGCCAGCCCAGCTGTTCGTTCCCCTGCCCCAGCCACTCCACCAGCGGCAGGGTGTATTTGTTGACGAAGGTCATGCCCGCAAAGGCGGCGATAAAGCGCAAACTGATCAGGGTGTTGCGCTCCTGCGGGTGGGCGGTCATCACCCCGGACAGGGAGGAATAGGGGGTGCTCAGCACCGAGTAGGCCAGCATCATGGCGCTGTAGGTGATATAGGCGTAGACGATCTTGCCGCTCTCGCCGAGATCCGGTGTGGTGAAGGTCAGGACACCGGCGGCGGCCATGGGCAGGGCGCCTAATAGTAGCCAGGGTCGGAACTTGCCCCAGCGGCTGCGGGTGCGGTCCGCCAGCGCGCCCACCACCGGATCGGTGAGCGCATCGACGATTTTTGTCACCAGCAGCATGGTGCCGGCGACCGCGGCGGGCAGGCCGAACACGTCGGTGTAGAAAACCGCGAGAAAGGAGGCAATGCTGGTCCAGTAGAGGTTGAAGCCGAAATCGCCGATGGCGAAGCCGGCTTTTTCGCTCAGGCCCAGGCGGGCGAGACGGGGATTGTCCGGAGCCGCCTGCTCGGGAACCGCGGCCGGTGCCGCCGGTGATGATGCCGCCTGTGACATGACTGACTCCGTTTTTATGGTTGCCATCCGTTGCGCAGGAGATGATAGCGGTACCAATCCTGCAGATAAAGGCGTAGTTGGTCCCTCCTGTCCAAGGGATTACTTTGTAGGGCCCTGCTTGCAGGCGAACAGGAACGGAGCTCCGTAGCCTTTTCGCCTGCAAGCAGGCTCCTACAGGGGGATTCCGCTTAAACTCAGTGCCAGGTAAGCAAAAGCTATGCAGGAAAAGGGCGGATTGCTCCGCCCTCAAAAACTAAACCAATCCGCTATCAGTTGCCGCAACTGCCGCTGAAGCAATCGTCGGAATGGCCAAAGCCGATAACGCCGTTGCAGTGCATGGTTTCCGAATAAGAGCCACCGCCGCACTCGCCGTTGCCGTAGGTCGCGGTGTTGTAATCCATATCTTCGGCCTCGCGGATTTCGCCGTTGACCAGCACGTAATCGAGAATGACATCCCGGCCGCTGCCGTCGTTATCGAACTCGACGTTAACGTTGCCGAAAGCAGAGCCGATATAGGTGTAATCCTGGCTACTGGTGCTCAAGGTCCAATCCGCAACCACGGTGCCGCCGACGATCAGGTTGATGTGCTCACTGCCACTGGTGCCGCGGGCGCGGACGACGATGGTGTCGCTGCTGCAACTGCCGCTAAAGCAATCGCCGGTTCCGCCAAAACCGATAACCCCGTTGCAGTGCATGGTTTCGGCATAGGAGCCACCGCCGCATTCGCCGTTGGCGTAAGTGGCCGTATTGTATTCCATGTCTTCCGCCTCGCGGGTTTCACCGTTGACGTACACATAGTCGAGTATTACGTCGCGATCGCCGCCGTCGTTGTCGAACTCAACCTGGATGTCACCGGCTGCACCGCCGGAGTAGGTGTAGTCGGCATTGCTGGTGGTGAGGTTCCAGTCGGCCACGACGCTGCCGCCGATACGCAGGTTGATATGCTCGCCGCCGCTTGCACCGCGGGCGCGTACAACGATATCCGAGCCCGATGGTGTACCGCCACCGGAAGAGCCGCCGGCAGTTTCCACTGTTATATTGGAGTTGCCACTGCTTTGATAGCCCTCGGAGGCAAGAATCATGTAGTCGTGGCTGCCGAGATTCAGGCCGTGGCTGGCCCAGGCATCGAAGTGGTTGCCCGTTGTGATGGTACCGCCGGTTCTCTTTTGCTGGCGAACGCTCCAGTACTGATAAAAGGTCGCCGTGCCTTCAATGGAGGGCTGATTGACGCGCTGGGTGCGGTAGATGTCATAGGTACCGCCATCGGTGGTAACGGTGCCGTAATAGGTTCCACTCTCGCCGGGCCGGTAAGTGCCCCAGTTCTCGACAATGTAATACTCGACCAGTGGATTTCTCGTCCACCCGTACAGGGCCAGGTAGCCGTTACCGGAGGGATTGAAAGTGCCCGAGTAGGTTACGGTCTTGCGCCCACCCGGGTTCCAGCCTTTACCGCCGACCCAGTTCCCGGTATTGCTCCAGGAGGAGCTGTAATTACCGCCCGCCCCCAATGTCATGGAGACGGTTCCGGGTGCGTCGGTCCAGAATGAATAGAAGTAACCGTTGTTGGTACCGGTTTGATTCGAAGTCAAGGTTTGCGCACTGGCCACAGTTGCGCATACGGCGGCAAAACAAGCGAGCACTGCGACAATGTACTTGCCCATCCCCTGTGCGCCGGGGCCATGGGTGCTGAGTCTACGTGGGGTTCTTATGGTGATATCTTTCATCATCGTCTCCTGATCCGGTGCCCTTCCGCGAACCGCCGGCCGGAGCTGTCCGGCTTTTATTATTGAATGTTGTTTTTCGGTAGCGCACCGCGTGGGTGGAAGCCGATCCCACTCCACGGAAATGATAACGCTATCATTAAACATTGGTACCGCAGGCCGCCAATGTCAAGTTGCTTGGTGCAAATCGAGTTGAATTCGGCGACAAATGGCGATAAATGCGATATCGCTAACATACAAGCACCAGGCAAAGAAGATCGCGCCATGGGCGGATGGCCGCCCCGCCGCTCCTGCAAGAGGATCAGGCCGGGGCGGCACAGTGGGTGCGAATAAATTCTGCGTGGGCGGGCATATAGTCCACGGATCTGGCCACCACGCCGCGGATTTCCTCCAGGCGCCGGTGGATTTCCTCCTCGTCCATCACGTCCACCAGCGGGTGGTAGCCACACGGCTCTATGCCCTGCCCCACCATCACCTCGAGCCAGCTCAGTTCGTTGAACAACTCGTCGGCGTCGCGCGCTATGCGCCCGTTCTGGCGGAACTGCTCGATCTTCTGCGCGAGGGTTTCGGGGATTTCCATCTCGCGACAGTGGCGCCAGAAATCGGAGTCGTCGCGCTGGTTGGCGTGGTAGTGGAGTATCAGGAAATCGCGGATGCGGTCGTACTCGAAGTGCGAGCGGCGGTTGAAAGCGTCTATGTCCGCGGGGGCGAAATCCCGGTTCGGGAAATGAGCGAGCAGCCGCGCGATGGCGGATTGCACCAGGTGGATACTGGTGGATTCCAGCGGTTCCATAAAGCCGCCGGCGAGGCCAATGGCCACACAGTTTTTATTCCAGAATTTCTTGCGCTTGCCGGTGGTGAATTTCAGCAGCTTGGGCTCCGCCAGGGGTCGGCCCTCCAGGTTGCCCAGCAAAATATCCGCGGCCTCGCCGTCGTCCATATGGGCGCTACTGTACACGTGGCCGTTGCCCAGCCGGTGCTGCAGCGGGATGCGCCACTGCCAGCCGGCGCGGCGCGCGGTGGCGCGGGTATAGGGCGGTATCGTGGGTGGGCATGAAGAGCGAGGGGGTTCCCCCGCAGACTCACAGGGTACCGCCAGGGCGCGGTCGCAGGGCAGCCAGTGGGTCCAGTCCTCGAAGCCGGTGTGCAGCGCCTGCTCGATCAACAGGCCTCGGAAGCCGGAACAGTCAATAAACAGGTCCGCGCCGATACGCGCGCCGTTTTCCAGCACCACTTCGCGGATAAAGCCCTTTTCGTCCAGCTCGCTGCCCAGCACCTTTCCCTCTGTGCGGCGCACGCCGCGCTGTTCGGCGTAGTCGCGCAGGAAGCGCGCGTAGAGGCCGGCGTCGAACTGGAAGGCGTAGGCGATGTTGGACAGTGGCGAGTTACCGGCGTCGATGGAGCGCATAAATTTGCCGCTGTAGGCGGCCTGGGCGCCGAGGGTGTACTCGGACAAATCGCGCGCCCGGCCGAGGGCGCGCATCTTCAGCCAGTAGTGGTGGAAGTGTATGCCCTCCATATCCCGGCCCACCTCGCCGAAGGCGTGGATATAGGAGCTGCCGGGGCGCAGCCAGTCGACGAACTCGATACCCAACTTGAAAGTGGCCCGGGTGCGGCGCACGAACTCGTCTTCGTCCAGCGCCAGCAGTTTGTTGAACAGCAGTATCTGTGGAATGGTGGCCTCGCCCACCCCCACGGTGCCAATCTGCTCCGACTCCACCAGTTGGATCTCACAGTAGCGGTTGCGCAACACCTTGGACAGGGCGGCGGCGGCCATCCAGCCGGCGGTGCCGCCGCCGAGGATAAGGATTTTTTTTATTCTGTTGTCGGGCATATGGCTATGGTACTGCAAGAAGCCGAATAGTTTGTAGGATGGGCAAAGCGCAGCGTGCCCATCATCCGCGCTGGATGATGGGCATGTCGCTGCGCTCCTTTGCCCATCCTACAGATTTGAGCCGCGCCTTCAGAAAGTCGCGCGGACGATCAGCGCCGCGCGGCGGTCACTCACAAACCAGGAGCGCGCCGCCTCGGTACCGAAATCGTCCAGGATCATGGTGGTCTCGGTCTGGGTGTCGAGGATGTTGGTGAACTGCATCCCCACCTTGACGCTGTCGTTCACGTCGTAGAAAACGGAACCGTCCAGGAAGCCGGCAGCTTCGTTCATCAGCGGATACTTGCTGATGACATCGCGGGTGGTGAGCAGGTACCTGTCGCGCCAGTTGTAGGCCAGGCGCGCGGACCAGCCGTTTTTCTCGTACATGCCGACGATATTGAAGGTGTTTTTGGAAACGCCTTTCAGCGGCAGCAGGGAAATATCCGGCAGCGGGTAGCGATCCGCTTCCGGTTCCAGATTGTCGCCGGTAACCGGATCTCCCAACCCGGACAGGCGGCTGTTTTTGAGGCCGGAATCGATGTAGGTGTAGTTGAGCTGCACCCCCAGACCATCCCAGGGCGCGGGCAGCATGTCGTAGAACTGCTGGTAGGCCAGCTCAAAGCCCTGCATGTAGCCATCGCCGGCATTCACTGTGGTCTCAAAATCCACCGTCTGCACCTGGCCGGTGACGGGGTTGGCAAAGTTGCGCGGCACGCCGGCCTTGATGAAGGTGTCGCTCAGATCCTTGTAGAACAGCGAGGCGGTCAAGGAGCCCACACTGGCGAAGTACCACTCCAGCGATACGTCGTACTGCACCGATTCCATCGGCCACAGGGAGGGGTTGCCGCCGGAGCCCTGCCAGTAAACCGGCGCCACGGACTCGATCTGGCGGAAATTGTTACCATCCTCTTCATCGTCATCGTCCGGGGGCGGCGCGTTGGGGTCTTCGGGCACCACGGTCACCGCCAGCTGCCGCGCGCCGAGCACGGCCTGGTTTTTCACTTCGGACATGTCCGGCAGGGCTATGGCCTTGGATACGGCGAAGCGCGCCAACAGGTCATCGGTAATACCCAGCTTCAGGTTGAAACTGGGCAACACGGTGCTGTATTTGCTCCCGGTCTCCTCCAGGGTAAAGGCGTCGTTGGCGAAGGCCTTTTCCGTCGGGGTGAGCCAGTTGTTGGGATCGCGGGCGTAGGCCACGGCATCGCTTTCGGTTTCGAAGCGCCCATCGGGGCCTACCACGCCGGGCTGAGTGACCCACTGATCAATGGCGTCCTGATCGCTGAGATCCACAGGCGCACCTTCCGGGTAAGGCAGACCAACAAAATCCGGGTACTGCACAGAGCCCAACGCCTCGCGCTCCAGCTCCACGTAGCGCAGGCCGATGTTGCCGTTGAAGCGCAGGGTCGTCTCATCGGAGCCGAAATCCAGGCGCACATAGGCGGCGCGATTGATTTCGGTGGTATCGTAGACTTCCGGCGCCTGGAAGAGCCCTTTCGACACCAGATCTTCACGCGCGTAATAGGGTACCCAGGGATCGTTGTCTGGAGCATTGTTGAACAGCTCCTTGCGTCCGGCGAGCACGTCTTTCACCAACTGCTCGGTTGGAAAGAGGAAACCATCGCCGGGCACGCTGAGCACATCGCCGCGGTGGAAATCGCTGAAGTCCACAAATTCGTAGCCTTGATCAGCTACCCGCGGATCGCTCAGGGGGACAATATCCCCTTTCCACTCGGCGCCGATAGTACCCCAGTTGCTAAAGCCAGTGTTGCGCACCGTCTGCTCTCGCTCGGCCCAGCGCACACCGGATTTCACCGAGCGCAAAAGGCCGAAAGGCTCCTCGGTGAAGTGGTAGGTGACATCGGAGCGGGCCGCGACGGACTCCCCTTCGGAGCGCTCGTAGTGGTCCATGGCGGAGCGCCACCAGTAGTTGTCCGGGTCCTGGAACCAGTTGGGGTTTTCGCTGGTGTCGTAGGGTCGATAGGGATTCTGCAGTATCAGGGTGGGGGAATCCCCAGTGGTATCGTAAACTTGCGCCGCCCACTGGCCGAGCGCTAGCTGCAGGTCATCCTCCGCCGTTTCCGCCGCGATGTACTGCAGATCGAAGTTGTACTCCCAGTTCTCGTCGGGAGTCAGCCGCAGGTTGATGGCGGCGTCGTCCACTATCGTGTGCGTGTCTTTGTGGCGGGTATCCGCCTGGAATTTGGAGCCGAACTGCCCATCCCCCGGCGCATAGCTGCCGCGCCAGCCGGGCTCGGTGACCAGAATCCCTTTTTCGAAGATGCCGTCGCCGCCGAAGGAAAAACGGGTGCCCTCCAACTCGCCCACTTGGCGCACACCGTCGTAGGAATCCCCCTGGTATTTGACCGCGTTTTCCGTCCAGGAAAGGCGCGCGTCGGAGCGCATGAACTGAGCGGTGGCGAGGATTGTTTCCTCCGTGTTCGCCCACTGGAAGGCCGCGGCGTAGCCCTTGCGGGTACGGTCGTCGTTCTTCATGGTCATGTTGGAGCCGTTGGGCACCCACACGGTATTGAATCCCTCCGCGCCGGCAAAGCCCTCGGCGTCGTACTCGAGGAAGGCGTCGGACTGAATACCGTGGGACGTGCCCCGCAACTCAGAATGCGCGGCGTTCAACAGCACACCGAACTCGCCCACATCGGTCATCCAGCGGTCGCTGTAGAGCGCGGATATGGTCGGCGTGGACTCTTCGGTCATGTCGCCATAGGAAACATCCCCGGACACCGCGAAGGTCTGCCCGGCCGTATCGAACGGCTTGCGGGTACGCAGGCTCACGGTGCCACCGATACCCCCTTCGATCATGTCCGCGGACTGGTTTTTGTAGATATCCACGCCGCCCATCAGCTCCGGCGGTACGTCCTGCCAGGAGAGTCCGCGGCCGGAGTTGGCGGTGAAGGAGTCGCGGCCGTTGAATTCGGAGCGGGTGGCGGTCATACCGCGGATGATGGCGCCGGAGCCTTCCACGCCAAAGTGGTCCGGGTCCTCGGAGGCGGCAAAGCGCTCGATGGCCACACCCGGCATGCGCTGCATGGCCTCCAGCACGCTGCGATCCGGTAGGGAGCCCATATCCGCAGCGGAGATACTGTCGACGAAGGTATCGGCATTGCGCTTGATGTCCTGGGCATTTTCCAGGTTGATGCGCACACCCTGGATCACGATTTCCTCGAGGAGCTCGGCATCGTAGGCGCTTTCAGATTCCTCGCTTTTCTCGGCCTCCTGGGCCAGCACCTGCTGGGCACTTACGGATGCCGCCAGTGCGATAATGACTTGTGATAGCTTTTTTTTCTTGAACACGGGAATTCCCCTATTACTTAATCTTGCCTGATCCACAGAGTTGCCCGGCTACCCAACTCCAAGGTGTTCCCTGCCATTTGCTGTTATTAATTGATGAATTCTTTTTTGTTACCGCTACCAGTAAAGTCCGACAATTGGGACGCTGATGTCAAGATTTTTTGTTTTCGGTGGCGAAATAAATGATTCAGCCAACAGCCAAATAGAATAGATATGCTCAGTAAAATCCGATAATTGGTACGCTGATGTCAAGTTTTTTTGTCTTCGCTGACAAATAAATGATTTAGCCGCCAGCACAAATGGAGGATTTAGACGCCAGCACAAATGGAGGATTTAGCCGCCAGCACAAAAAATAAATAGACGAGTTAACCGTCAGCACAAATAGATGATTTTGACGCCAACTCAAATAAATGCGCATTTTTTTTGCGACTCGTCGATGTTGTAAACGTTTACATGAAGTGTTAGCAGTGTTAGCGTTGATGGTACGACTTTCCCAAATGGTGTTAGCAATGTTAGCGTTGATGGAACGGCTTTCCCAAATGGTGTTAGCAGTGTTAGCGTTAATGGGACGGATTTCCCAGATAGTGAGGAACCGGGCTTCAGCGACAAATAACCGGCGCGGCAGGCGCCATTTCACAGGCACCAGTAAAACTTGCGCGACATCAGCGACGACACAGCCTTCACCATTTTCCTGTGTACCCGCACCCGCGCTCAGATTCTCGCAGGATGGAAGAAGCGGGTGGAGCGGCAGCCCCGCGGCTGCCGCTCCACGTCCATGCCTCTCCAGCCTGCGATTTCCACACCACAGCGATTTAACAACAACAAGGTCCGGAACACCGGACAAACGGGAAGGGTATCGACCATGAAATTTAATCTCTTTCGAGTGGTATTTCTCGCCGCCGCGCTGGTCGCGGCCGGCTGCACTAACAAGGAAACGGAGGACCCGGACGATTCGGCGCCCGACGTCAACGCACCACCGGTGGCCGACGCCGGCGCCGACCTGACGGTGGCCGAGGGGGACGCCGTCATCCTCACCGGCTCCGGCACCGATGTCGACGGCAGCATCGCCAGCTACAACTGGAGCCAGGCCTCAGGCCCCTCGGTGACCCTGTCCACGGACGGCGCCGAGGCGAGCTTCACCGCGCCCGCGGTGGAAGAGGCGGCGCAACTGGTGTTCGAGCTACAGGTCACCGACGACGGCGGCGCCACCAGTGAGGCGGATTCGGTAGCCGTAATGGTGCTGCCGAAACAGGAGAAGTTTTTCGGCACCGCCACCGACAGCGACAACGACTATCTGCAACTGACCACCTACTTCGACCAAGTGACACCCGGCAACGCCGGCAAGTGGGGCAGCGTCGAGTCCACACGCGACCAGATGGACTGGCAGGCGCTGGACACCGCCTACAACTTCGCCAAAAACAACGGACTGCGCTACAAGCACCACACCCTGATCTGGGACCAGCAGCAACCGGCTTGGCTTGAGGGTCTCCCCGCCGCGGAGCAGTTGGAGGAAATCGACGAGTGGATGGCCGCGGTGGCCGCTCGCTTCGAGGACAGCGAGGGCAAGGTCGACCTGGACATGATCGACGTGGTCAACGAGCCCCTGCACGCCCCCGCCTTCTATAAAGACGCCCTCGGCGGCGACGGCGACACCGGCTGGGACTGGGTGATCGCCGCCTTCGAGCTGGCGCGCGCGCATTTCCCGGATTCCACCCTCATTCTCAACGACTACAACATCCTGCAACTGAAGGAATTCACTGAGAAGTACCTGGAAGTGATCGAACTGTTGCAGGAGCGCGAGCTGATCGACGGCATAGGCGTGCAGGCCCATTTCCTCGAGCAGACCTCCGCTGAAACCGTGCGGAGCAACCTAGACCTGCTCGCCGCCACCGGCCTGCCCATCTATGTCTCCGAACTGGACATCGACTTCGCCGACAACGCGCGCCAGGCCAACAAAATGCGCGACCTGTTCAGCGTCTTCTGGCAGCACCCTGCGGTGGCCGGCGTCACCCACTGGGGCTACCGCCAGGGCGGCACCTGGCGCCCGAACGCCTGGTTGCTGAACGCGGACGGCACCGAGCGGCCAGCGCTCGAGTGGTTGCGCTGCTTTATTGCCGAAGAGGGCGACTGCGACACCAAGGTGCCCGAGTACCAGCCCGCCGGTTGGGCCGGCGATGAGTTGCGCTTAACCCTGGAGGCGGAACTCTACGACCAGGGCCAGGGCGTGCTGGCCTCCGGGGATATCGTCTCGCACACCGACCTGGGCGACTGGATCCTGTTCCAGGGGGTGGAGTTCAAGAACAACTGGGACAGCTTCTCGGTCAACTACGCCAAGGGCAGCGGCGTGGCGGGCAGCCTCTCCGTGCGCCTCGACAGCCTGGACAACAGCAATAGCCTCTCTGTGCCGCTGCCGAACACCGGCGGCTGGAGCGAGTTCGCCACCGCGGAAGCCGAGTGGCCGGCGATCGAAGGCAGCCGCGATGTCTACATCCGCTTCAACGAGGTGGCCGACGTGGGCAATATCGACTGGCTGCGTTTCGGCGAGGCCGGGGCCCCCCAACCGGACGTCAATCTGGTGGCCAACGGCGACTTCGAGCAGAACGTTGCCGGGTGGAATGCCGGATGGGGTGGCGGCGACATCGAAGTATCCACCGCCCAGGCGAAAGTCGGCACCCACAGCCTGATCGCCTTCGGATTCGGCGGTGGCGCCTATGCGGCCTACAACCTGGACGTCTCGGCCCTGACACCCGGCACCAGCTACCCGGCGAGCGCCTGGGTGTGGATCAGCGGCGACAGCACCGGCCGGGTGACCCTGACCCGCAAGCTGGCCTGTGAGGGTCAGAGCGACGACTACAGTTGGGTGACCGACGAGGACAGCATCGAGCCGCAAACCTGGACCCAGCTCCAGGGCGAACTGACGATACCGGCGGACTGTACCCCCACCGAAGTGCTGATCTACTTCGAAAACACAGCCACCGGCACTGACGTGCATATCGACGATGTCCAGGTCACAGCCCCCGCTCCCGCGGAACCGAGCGACAACCTGATCGCCGACGGCGGCTTCGAGGGCGCCAGCCTCTCGGGCTGGAGCGCCTGGTGGACCGGCGGTACCAGCCTGACTCTGACCACCGAGCAGTTCCACGACGGCGCCCAGAGCATGAAGATATCCGAGCGCACCGCCAACTCGAATCCGTCCATCGACCTGGCCGGCGAGGTGGCCGCCGGCAGCAGTTACGACGTGAGCGCCTGGGTGCGCCATACAGGCCCGGACGCAGTATCCGTCGTCCTCACCCGCAAGCTGGCCTGCGAGGGAGAGGATGACAGTTACGCCGCCATAGCCGGCAAGGATGGCGAGAACGCGGACATATTGTTTCCCGCCAACGAGTGGACCGAACTCAGCGGCACCTTGGAGATTCCGGCGGACTGCACCGTCAACGAAGCGCGCCTCTACTTCGAGAATACTCCCCTCGAAGTGGAGACCATCTACATAGACGATATCTCGGTCACCGAGCAATAATTAATTTCTCCGTTGTGCTTCTTCGGGCGCCGCAAGGCGCCCGTTTTTATTGAGACGCCTTAATTTAGCCTTATTTATTGAGTTACCGGCCTATGCGACAAAAATCCCTGTTAACACTGCTCGCCGCCTGCCTGCTGTCCGCCACCACCCAGGCGGAAGTGCGCCTGCCGAAGCTGATCGGCGACGGCATGGTGCTGCAGCGAGACGCACAGGTAAAAATCTGGGGCTGGGCGAGCCCGGGGGAAAAGATCTCCGTAGAGTTCAACGGCCGTCGGCACACCGCCGTCACCAATCGCGAGGGCGCGTGGGAAGTTCTCTTCAAAAACCTGAACGCCGGCGGCCCCCACACCATGGAAATTCGCGGCGACAACGCCATCTCCATCGAAGACGTTCTGGTGGGCGACGTGTGGCTCTGCTCCGGCCAGTCGAATATGGAGTATCCCCTGTCCCGGCTCGCCCACCACTACGGGGATGAGATCGCCGCGGCCGACAATCCCTTTATCCGCCAATTCCTGGTACCGCAGCACTACAGTTTCAAAACGCCGGAAACGGACCTGGAATCCGGCGAATGGAAAAGAGCCACCCCGGAAAATGTTCTCAAGTTTTCCGCGGTCGCCTATTTTTTTGCAGAGGAAACCCATAAGGAACAGCGGGTTCCCATCGGCCTGATCAACGCCAGCCTGGGCGGCTCCCCCGCGGAGGCCTGGCTCAGCGAGGAGGCCCTGAAATCCTTTCCCGAGCACTTCGCCGAACTGCAGCGCTTCAAGAGCGACGAGCTGATCGCGGAGATCGAGCAGTCGGACCGCAAACGCATCGACAACTGGTACCAGCAGGCAAACCAACAGGACAAGGGCCTGCGCGATTCCAAGACACCGTGGCACAGTATGCGCATACCGGGCTACTGGGCGGACACACCGCTGGGCAAAACCCACGGCATCGTCTGGTTCAGAAAGGAGATCGAGGTGCCGCAACGACTGGCGGACCGGGACGCCACCCTGGTCCTCGGCCGTATCGTCGACGCGGACACCACCATTATTAATGGCGAGGAAGTGGGCAATACCGGCTACCAGTACCCCCGGCGGAGATACCGGGTGCCGGCGGGCCTGCTCAAGGCGGGCGCCAACACCATCGACATACGCGTCACCAATGAGCGGGGGCGCGGCGGTTTTGTGCCGGACAAGACCTACGCATTGTTTATCGGGGACGAGCGCATAGAGTTGAGCGGCGAGTGGCAGTACCGGCTGGGCACCGCCATGCCGCCCCTGGAGGGACAGACCTTCGTGCGCTGGAAGCCCGGCGGTCTCTACCAGGGCATGATTCATCCGCTGCTGAACTACCGGATCAAGGGCACCCTCTGGTACCAGGGTGAGTCCAACGCCGGCCGTCCCGGGGAATATGCAACCCTTTTCCCCGCGCTGATCCGCGACTGGAGAGACAACTGGAAACAGGGCGACTTCCCCTTCCTGTTCGTGCAGCTGGCCAACTTTATGCCGGCAAAGGAAGAGCCCTCGGAAAGCAATTGGGCGATGCTGCGGGAGTCCCAGCACAAAACCCTGAGCCTGCCGAACACGGCGATGGCGGTGACGATCGATGTTGGCGAATGGAACGATGTGCACCCGGTGAACAAAAAGGCTGTCGGCGAGCGGCTGGCGCTGGCCGCGCGCCGGGTGGCCTATGGCGAGGAGGAAATCGTCTTTTCCGGGCCGAGCTTCGAATCCATGAAAGTGGAAAACGGCAGGGCCCTGCTCAGCTTCTACAACACCGGCAGCGGCCTGGTCGCAGAGGGCAATGGCAAGCTGAAGCAATTTGCCATCGCGGGAAAGGACAAGCAGTTTGTATGGGCCGAGGCCGAAATCAAAGGAAACCAGGTGGTCGTCTGGAGCGGCGAGGTTCCCGAGCCGGTGGCGGTCCGCTACGCCTGGGCGGACAACCCCGAAGGGGCGAACCTCTTCAACCGGGAAGGGCTGCCGACCTCCCCTTTCCGCACAGACAATTGGTAGCAGTCATAGAAAAAATCCCCTACCCCTCCGACAATAACGATATTTTTTAGTAACTACTCTCCCCTCCCCCGCTTGCGGGGGAGGGGCCGGGGGAGAGGGCTTTAAACAGCGCCCCCTCGCCCTAACCCTCTCCCCCAACGGGGGAGAGGGGACTGTTAGGGTGAGTAGTTACATTTTTTATTCTATTGACAGTACTATCGTTACAACACTGCGGGCAGGCAGGTCTGGCAGTTGCACCTGTCCGCCCTCAACAACGATATCGAGCGGCGCTCGGTCGTCTGTTATCGATGTCACAAAAGCATCGGCGGCCTGAATGCTTTCCGTCATCTCCAGATCGACATCTTCCAGGTTTCGCTCCGACCTGTTCAGCACAACAGCGACTATTTCGTTCTCTCCCTCATAGGCTGTGATGTAGACATCGCTTTGGTCCACACTGGCGCCAATGCGGACATATCCGGGTCGAACAAATTTGGCATAATGGGAAAAGGCCCAACCGCGTTTCAACACGTCACCCTTTACAGTGCCGTAAGCCGCTTCGCCGTCACCGATCAGCGAATAAAAGCGGCGGGCCCACCACCATATATAGGCATTCCAGTTGACATCCATACTTTTGTGAACGCTTCCCAGAACCTCGTCCAGTGTTTCATCCCACACATCGGGATCAGCACCACCCCATATCGCGGCACCGTCGCCATCCGCATCGTGGATCAGCCATTCGGTCATCCAACGCTGTTTATTCTTTTCTTCCGCAAGGGGATAAGGGGTAAAAGTACCGCTGTCTTCGGCGCCGTAGAGGTGGCCGCCGACAAACTCGAACTGTTCCAGTGCGGCTGTATCGTTCAAGCTCGGGTCGGTATAGGCCCGGTCAAAGCGCAGCGACTCACCCACCAGTAAATCCGCCTGCACCACACTGCCATGGTCCCGGACAAAGTCTCTCAACTCCTTTCCCGACCACTCGCAGGAGTCGTAGTCGGGGTGCCAGTCGGGTTCGTTCTGTACCGAGACCACGTCGATAACAATACCCAGGCTGGACATATAGGCAACATAATCATTCAAGTGCCGGGCGTAATCATCGTAGTAATCCAACAATAACCTGCCACCACCTATGGTGCTGTCGTTGTCTTTCATATAGGCAGGTGGCGACCAGGGAGTCGCGAGAACTTTTACGGTATCGCCGTACACCTTCGCCTCGACCAGATTATCGACCCCGCGGGACCAGAGATCCGGGTCCGGATCGATCATGGTACGGAGTATGGATAATCCCAGCTCCCTCTCCCCGATGCCTACCAGCGTTCTCACTTCACTGACAGTGAGCATATTTGATGTCCACATGGGCAGGGCGGCGCCGAATCCGGCAATTTCCTGGTAGCGCTGCTGGGAGTCGATAGTTATTTTGAGTTCATCCGGCGGAGGGTCGGGCTCCGGTTGCGGAGTTGGCGGCGAGCTCCCACCACTACCGGAGCCGCCACCACAAGAGGCGACAAGCAAAGTTGACAAACTTAGTAGAATAATTTTTTTAATATATCGGTCGAAGACGCTATACATTATTTGATCCCGATATTGTTATAGATATTAACCCGACCGACTTGTGCCACCATTCGCGCTGGAACCCTCTACCTCCATAATGGACAGGCTTGGCCACTGCCAGCAGCGAGGGACTGAAGAAGAGACTGCTATTTGCGCCGGACGAGATTATGTTGGATGAGCCCAGGGACGGATTTTTTTCATTTTTATCAACGACTGCCTCGCCGTGGACCCAGCGGCGGCAACTCTCCTCTTGGCTGTTGCCGCGGCAGCGCCCTTGTAACAGCTCTGGAAGCGTCTCGGCGGCGTCATTGTTATTGATTTCCGTGTGTACTACCGGAAAATGGTACCGCTATCATTATTTTTGCATTAGCTGTTACAGCATGTCAATGAATTGTATGGGAAACAATGCTCGCCAGGATGGTAGCGCCCAAATTCGACGTCAGTACGAGAGAGATGGAGAAAATTCTCGCGCAGGCCACGCGCCTCGCATATCTGAGAAGCCCCTCCATGGGCTTGCCCTGCGGTCAGCTAAAGCTAAACAAAATCGCTCCCGGCGATTTTGGCGCCAACATTCCGCGGGTAACAATCAAATTGTTCGAGGCCGAAGTTGCTGCGAATAGGTGGAGCGACCGGGCGAACTATTTGATTGCCGGGTTAGTTGAGACGCACACTCTCCGGCGGCCCCAGATAGCTGGGCTGGAGGCCGCCGGTGTCGATAACGATTTTCTGCAGGGTAACCGCCGGGTCCAGGGCGTAGAGGCGCAGCCGGTGCAATCCGGGTTTGGTGACCTGCAGGCGGCTCTTCGCCAGGCGCACGCCGTCGCTGACTTCCCGCGCCCACTGGTGCTTGTCCAAACCTTCGAGCAGATCCACCACCTGAGGCTCTCCGCCATCCAGCGCCAGCGCGTAGCGCAGGCCGCGCCCGGGGAGGATTGCCTGCGTCGGGGCGACGTAGCCGCTCACTTCAAATTCACCGGTGGAGAAAAAGTAGACATCGTATTCGAGCCAGGGCGCGCGTTGCGGCTCATCGAAACGCCTGTCGGTAACCGGGAACACCGACATGGACGAGCGGGTGCGCCCGTGCCCGGGAATTTCCTCCCAGGCGATGCCGTCCGCCCCGCCTTTGCGACTGAAGTGGCCGGCCTCGATGGACACATAGCCGTCCGCCTCGACGAAGCCTTTGGCCGCGCGTTGCTGTTTCGGCGATGGGTTGAAGGCGCTGACTCCCACGCGGGCGCCGCCCCAGCCGGTGCCGGTGATATGCACGTGACCTTCGATACGGCCGGCGGGCGCCGCATCCCAGTCGATACTCACTTCCAGGGTTTCGCTCACCTTCACGCTGCCCTCGGCCCGGCTGACACGAATCCAGGGTGCGCTGCTGTCTATCTTGAAATCGAAAGGCGCGGTGCCGCGATTGTAGATTTCCAGGCGGCGGCTGGACTGGCCGTAGGGGCTGAATTCCGGCAGCCGGTAGTCGCCGGGCTCCGGCCAGGCGCGGGCCATGCCCTCCACCGCCACGCCCATATCCGGCTGCTCGTGCGGCTCGTAGCTGTGCAGCATCGGCAGGGTGTTGGCGGGCGGGTTGTTCCAGTGGGTGTAGCCTATCCGGGGCTGGGACATCATGTGATTCCACTTGCCGCCGGCCAGCTCCCGATGGAAGTAGTCCTCCAGCAAACCGTCCTGCTGAAACAGTTCCCGGGCCCTGTCGGCCCAGGCCTGCGCCTCGGCGCGGCCCTGGCGGGCATAGAGGCGGTTGCGCGCGGTGGCGGTATACATTTTGGTGATGGTCGCAGTGGCCTTTACCGGGTGCAGCACCAGTTGATAGAAGGCATCGCGACGGCTTTGCGGCAACTTGCCGTACAGGACTTCGGCCCTATCCACCAGTTGGTCCAGCTCCGCCTCGATCCGCCCCGCCTCGCGGTAGTGCAGCAGACTGTAGGTATCCGCATCCTGCTGCTCCGGTTTGCGACGGCCGTTATGGCGGGTGTAACCACTCACAAGCGCCTCGATTTCCTCCGCGTATTCGGCGCCGAATTCGCGCGCGGCCCAGAGGCGGCCGAACTCCCGCAGTCGCTCTCTGGGCCAGGATTCCGGGCTCCAGGCCAGGCGCAGGAAAAACTCGGTGGGAAATTCCATCGGCTTGAGGTCGCCGACGTTGACTATCCAGATCTTCTTCGCCTCGTAGGCCTGGGCCAGGTTCATCTGCTCCCATACCTTGGCGATGGGCACTGTATTGATCCAGCGGTAGGAACGCGGGCCGCCTACATAATCGAAGTGGTAATAGACACCGGCGCCGCCGCTGCGGCCGCGCTCGTCCGGAGTGGGCAGGCGGCGGATATTGCCCCAGTTGTCGTCGGACCAGAGCAGGGTCACGTCTTCGGGAACGCGCATGCCCTTTTCGTAGAAGCCCTGCACCTCCTTGTAGAGGGCCCAGACCTGGGGCACGCGGCGCGGATCGCCAAAAGCCCGCGTGAGGATTTCGCGCTGGTCGTCCACGATCTGCTCCAGCAGCGCTACGTTCTGGCCCTCACTCATGGGCTTGTCTTCCTGGCCGCGCATGCCGAGGGTGTAGATACTCTCGTAGGGTTTATTGCGCTCTACCCCATCCTTCCAGAAGTCGCGGAGATTTTTTGCGTTGCTGGAGTACTCCCAGGGCCCTTCGCCGTAGCGGTTCCACTCCTTGTCTGCGCGCATCATCGGTTCGTGGTGGGAGGTTCCCATGACGATGCCGTACTCGTCGGCGAGGATCATATTTTGTGGGTCATCGTCGGCGAAGGCGTTGTTCCACATGGCCGGCCACAGGTAGTTGGCCTTCAGGCGCAGCAGCAGTTCGAATACCTTTTCGTAGAAGTCGTGGTTGTAGTCGCCGAAGGTTTCTTTGACCCAGCCGCTCAGCGCCGGCGCCTCGTCGTTAAGGAAAATGCCGCGGTATTGGACCGCCGGGGCGTCCTGCACGAGGACGTTGGCGCGCGCATAGAGGCGCGGCTTTTTCCCGGGCGGCAGGTCCGCCCACCAGTGCCAGGGGGAGACGCCAATCTGTTCACTGAGATCGTAGATGCCATAGATGGTGCCGCGCTTGTCGCTGCCGGCGATCACCAGCGCGCGTTCCACGCCGGGCAGCGGTTGCTGCACGGTTTCGATGTGGTAGCCCTCCCAGCGATCGGCGACGGCGGCGGGGTCGATCTTGCCGCTGGCGATCAGTTGGTCTATCAGTGCGCTCCTGCCGATGGTGCCGGCGATTACCGCGTGTTTTTCGCCGGTTTGCGATGCCGCCTGGCGGATTTGCGGGCGCTGCCCCGTGACCCGTTCCAGGTCACCTGCCAAGGTGGCGGCCGCTCGCTGTACGCCCTTGTGATCGGCACTGTCCACATACAGGCCGGCGCCGTGCAGCTGCACCGCACCGGGTTGCGATTCGGTGGTTACGTAAGGGACACCGCCCAGGGCCAGGACGGTGGGAGTGAGCAGGGTGCCGATAAGGAACAACAGAATTTCGGCGGCGCTCCGGCCCGGTAGCAATCTCACTCGCGACATTCTTTTCTCCATCTCCGGTTGCAATTTATATTGTGAGCGTTGTTCGCGTCGCCGGCACCCGCTCTTCATTAGTCGTTGATATACCGTTCACGGGCGAAAATGATATCGCTACCACAAGTATTTACCCCGGCAGCCCGAGGCATGTCAAGATTTTGTATAAAAAACCCCGTTTTACTCCTTGATTTCCATGATTCAAGACTGCTGGGCTGGTTGCCACCCGCCCGGCAGAATGGTAGCGTCACCAGGATTGCCCCGGCCGGCGCCCGGCGCGCCGATACAATAATAACAACCGGTGCTCCCATGCCCCATCCGGCAGCTTGCCTTTAACACTTGTACCCGCTCTCCGCGATCGCCGCCGACATCCGGCTCCCACCGGGAGCTTCAGCCAGTTATTTTTTAGAAGGGATAGTCCATGAACACCAGACGACTCGGCAAAACCGGCTATCAGGTGAGTGAGATAGGCCTCGGTTGCTGGCAGCTCGGCGGCGACTTCGGGCCCGTCGCCGACAGGGACGCGGAGACGATTCTCGCCGACGCCGAGCGCCTCGGGGTTACCTTCTGGGATACCGCCGATGTCTACGGCGACGGCCTGAGCGAGCAGCGCGTCGGCAGCTTCCTGCGCGAACAGAAGGGGCTGCAAAGACAGATAGTGGCGACCAAAGTGGGACGCTCACCACTGCTCTATCCCGACAAATACACCCGGCGCGGCGTTCGCGAGAGCCTGCAGAGCTCCGCAAAGCGTCTCGGGGTCGAAGCCATCGATCTCGCCCAGCTCCACTGCGTTCCCCCCGAAGTTCTCGGGGACGGCGAGATATTCACCTGGCTCGACGACCTCAAATCCGAGGGACTGATCCGCCACTACGGCGCCAGTGTCGAGACCATTGAAGAGGCTTTTCTATGCCTGGAACAGGATGGCCTGGCGAGCCTGCAAATCATCTTCAACCTTTTCCGCCAGGACGCCAGGCTGCAATTGCTGGACGCCGCCCGGCAAAGGGATGTGGGCGTTATCGTGCGCCTGCCGCTGGCCTCCGGGCTCCTCTCCGGAAAATTCACCAGGGATACCCGCTTCGCCACCTCCGACCACCGCAACTACAACCGCGACGGCGAGGCGTTCTCCGTGGGCGAGACCTTCGGCGGAATCCCCTTTGGGAAGGGTGTTGAACTGACCGAGGGGCTGCGCGAACTGCTTCCCGGTTCCATGGATATGGTTCACTTCGCCCTGCGCTGGATTCTCGATCACGAGGCGGTATCCACGATTATTGCCGGGGTATCGAAGCCCGGACAGATAGGCGTCAACGTGGAAGCAGCAGGACTGCCGCCGCTCGATCCCGCCCTTCACGAAAAAGCGTTCAACTATTACCAGGATCTAGTCAGACCGTTTATTCGTGGAGAAATTTAATAGAGAGCACCTGCAAATCGCAACCTGTAAAAAATGCACTATCGCGAACAGGCCCCCCGGGCGAAACTCCGTCCCTATATCAACTGCTTCTGGGCGATTGATTCCGCCGAGGCGGTGACTGTTCGCGACCGCACCCTGCCGGACGGCTGCCAGGAAATCATCTTCAATCTGGACGCCCGGGTACTGCGCGATGATGGTCGGGGGTTCAGCGCCAATCCCGCGGTGGAACTGGTGGGGCAGATGACCCGGCCCTACGAGGTGCTCACCCGCGGGCGCCAGCGGTATTTCGGTATCAAGTTCTATCCCCACAGTTTTTCGCCGTTTACCCGCGAGCCCATTTGCGACCTGCGGGATCAGTCCATCGACCTACGCGCCTTGTTCGGCGGCGAATTCGAGCGGATCATCGACGGTGTTTTCGGGAAACCGGAGTTCGAAAGTTTTGTCCGGCTGATGGAAAACCACCTGCTGCGCCAGCTGCAATCCGCAGGTACCCACGCCCGCGGCTACCGGCTGGTGGAGCGGGCGGTCCGCGCCCTGTTTTTGCCCGAGCCGCCAGCCATCAAAGCACTCTGCGCGGAGCTTGGGGTGAGCGACCGCCATCTGCAATCCCGATTCAGGCGGCATACCGGCCTGTCGCCGAAACAGCTGACGAAGATGATCCGCTTCCAGAAGAGCTTTCAATACCTGGCCGATCCCCGACTCTCGCTGACGGAAGTTGCGCAGCACTGCGGCTACTACGACCACGCGCATTTCGCCCACGATTTCAAATCCCTCGCGGGCTTGAGCCCTTCACAGTACCTGTGCACCGACAGGCCCCTGACCGGCTTTTTCCTCGCTGCGGAAAGCCGTGCCTATCTTTGCAATCTCCGCTAGTTGACGCTGTTGTAGGAGATGTAATAAAGCGGCGAGCCAAGATCTAGCTCAGTAGGAGGTCAGTCCCCTAAACTGGTTGAGTTTTGAAACACAAGGTCGCTAAGCGCCTTAAACCAGAAGGGGACTGACATGAATAACTGTGGCATTG